>JBLIRM010000197.1:0-6702 GCA_049472295.1 bacterium
TTCCAACTGGCGGGGACTCATCTGCCCGTGGGCCACACCCACGCTGGCTTCGGGTACAACATTGCGCACCCGGTTGGCTTTTTGCTCAATGCCCATCACCCGGTTGTACACGTAAAATACCTGCCCTCCCCTGTCCAGTTCCCTCTGGCACGCCTCAGCAACCAGATCAGGGTCAAAATGGGTGACATAGGTGGTGATGGGCAGCCGATTCTCCGGCGGGGTGTCGATGACGCTCATGTCCCTGATCCCCACCATGGACATATGCAGGGTCCGAGGGATGGGAGTGGCCGTGAGGGTCAGGCAGTCCACCTCCTTTCTGAGTTCCTTCAATCGCTCCTTATGCCTGACACCGAACCTCTGTTCCTCGTCAACGATTATAAGGCCAAGCTCCCTGAACCGGATATCCTTCTGAAGCAGCCTGTGGGTCCCGATCACAATGTCCACATCCCCCCTCTCGATATCCCTTAAAATCTCCTTCTGCCTTTTCCTTTCCACAAAGCGGCTCAGCATCTCGATCCTGACGGGATAGGCAGCCATGCGGCTCGAAAACTTCTGAAAATGCTGCTGCACAAGGACTGTGGTGGGTGCAAGCATCGCCACCTGCTTCCCTCCCATAACCGCTTTAAACGCCGCCCTCATACCCACCTCTGTCTTTCCGTACCCCACATCGCCGCAAACCAGACGATCCATGGGCCTGATACCTTCCATATCCTTCTTCACTTCCCGGATGGCCCGCATTTGGTCGGGGGTTTCCTCATACTCGAAGGTGGCCTCAAACTCCCTTTGCCAGTTATCATCCGTCTGGAATGAATTTCCCCTGGCCATCTCTCTGGCAGCATAAAGACGAAGCAGATCCACGGCCATCTCCTGAATGGAACGCTTGACCCTCGCTTTGACCTGGGCCCAGTGTTTTCCCCCCAGCTTGTCCAGCAGCGGCAGCGAGTCTCCGGAACCGGTATATTTCTGGATCAGCTCCAGGTTCTCCGGGGGGCAATAAAGCTTATCCCCCTCCCTGAAGTGCAAAAGGAGGAAGTCTCTGATCATACCATCCACTTTTAGCTTTATCAGCCCCTTGTACCGAGCGATGCCATGTTCCACATGTACAACATGATCATCGATCTTCAGGTCCGTAAAACTGGAAAGGAGCTTTGCCCGGTGTTTGATCTTCAGGGTCGGGACCCGTGTTTTTTCACCGAAGATCTCTTCATCAGTCACCAGTACCAGGTCGAGGAAGTCCAGAAACACACCCATGGACAGGTCACCCAGACAGATATAAACGGGCATGGTGAGAGAGGGTTTCTGCGCCATATCCTCCAGGGGAAAGACATGGTAAATCTCTGAGCTCATCTCATATTCGTCCAGCATCTGCCTCAATCGCTCTGCCTGTCCCTCGCTCAGGCAGGACAAAACCACCCTCTTCTTTGCATGCTGCCAGGCCTTGAACCGCTTCACAATGGCAGGGAACACCCCCCGTTTAAAGATGGGGCCCTTTTCCTTCAGCAGAATGGCACGGGTCTCCTGCTGATCATAGGGGAATATCATGCCATCCCCTTTTTTCCTCTCAGGTCCTTTTAGCGGGTAAAAGAAGAGCCTTTGATATGACTGAAATCGTTCCGTCAATTCATCAGGAAGGATAAAGGCCTCTTCCGGGGTGGGATAGGGGAAATTCCTCTGTATGGTCTTCTGAAAACGCTCCCTGATCTCATCCTCATATGCCTCTGCCTCTGCCATGACCTTTTCAGGGTCCGAGAGACACACCACACTCTTTTGAGTAAGATAAGACAGGATCGTGTCCGCATGCTGATATATGTAAGGGATATAAAATTCGATACCTGAGAAGGAATCCAGCCGCTCAAGCCTCTCACAGAGCATGTCCAGATGGGTCTGGTAAAGGCTGGTATCCCGGAATCTCTCCCTGAGCCGCCTCGCCATCCGACTGGCCCGATCCCGGTTCAAAAGCACCTCACTCACCGGCAGGATAATGACCTCTTCCAGGCCTTCCAGGGACCGCTGGGTCTGGGGGTCGAACCTTCGAATGGATTCGATCTCGTTCCCGAAAAACTCCACCCTGCAGCCCATATCCCAATCCGGAGGGAAAAGATCCAGAATCGCACCCCTCACACTAAAATCCCCGCGCTCCTCCACCAGCGGAACGGATCGGTATCCACCTTCCGCCAGTTCCTTGACAATCTTTTCTCTGGGGACTGACTCCCCCACGCCATAGAATCCCGTGGCCTTTCCCATAGCCTGTTTGGGCAGAATCCGGTCCATAATGGCCCTCACACTGCTGACAAGAATCACCCCCTGCTGATATAGAAGGGCTTGAAGCCCCCTGATCCTCTGGGAGGTCAACAAGGGATCGGGCTCGAGTTCCTCATAAGGGAGGATCTCCCTGGTAGGATAAAAATAGACATGGTGATTTCGGGCGAAAAAGCGTATATCCGAAAAAAACCTTTCCGCCTCATGCGGGGTGGGGGTAATAAATAGAAGATTTTTATTGAGCTTTCGATTCAGAAGGGCAAGGAAAACAGCCACACCTGGCCCTTTCAGCCCCTCCACTTTGACAAGGGGCTCTTGGTGCACAAGGGCCTGAAAAGGCGGGAAAAGATAAGGACTATTCAACTCGGACATCAAAGATTTTTCTGGTTATAAACCCCGCGGCCAATGCAGAAATACTGGAAACCCCTCTGGCCCATCCTCTCAGGATCATAAAGGTTTCTACCGTCAAAGATGACCGGGGCCTTCATGAGTCCCTTCATCTTATCATAATTCGGTCTGCGAAACTCGTTCCATTCCGTGAGAATCACAAGGCAATCTGCACCGGGCAGACAATCATACACATTCTTTCCATACGCAATGCGATCCCCAAAGATTTCCTTTGCCACTCCTATTGCTGCCGGATCATAGGCCTTAATGCTGGCGCCCTCTTTCAGCAATTGATTAATAGTCACGATGGAAGGGGCCTCCCGCATATCATCGGTCTGGGGCTTAAAGGAAAGCCCCCATAATGCGATGGTTTTTCCTTTAAGGATATTATCCCCTTTCTTCCCTTCGAGCTTCGAGAAATACCCGATCACCTTTTCTCCCAGCAATCCCTTCTGCCTCTCATTGACCTCTTCAACGGAATTCAGGATGTCCATGGACACGCCATAATCCTGTGCCGTGCGGATAATGGCCTTCACATCCTTGGGGAAGCATGAGCCTCCGTAACCTGCCCCGGGAAAGAGAAACGAACTCCCGATCCTGGAATCCGTGCTGATCCCCTTTCGGACCATCTCGATATCCGCACCGGCCCGCTCACACAGGTGGGACAGCTCGTTCATGAAGGAGATCCGGGTAGCGAGCATGGAATTGGCCGCATATTTGGTCATCTCCGCGGAACGAATATCCATAATCAAAATGGGGTTGCCTGTCCGCACAAAGGGGGTATAGAGCTCCTTCATCAGTTCAGCCACCCGGCAGTCATCCGTGCCGATGATGACCCTGTCCGGTTTCAGAAAATCAGTGACAGCCCCCCCCTCCTTGAGGAATTCGGGATTCGAGACCACATTAAACTCTAAGTCCGTCTCTCCGGCAATGGTCTCCCGGACCAGATCCGCCGTACCTACGGGTACAGTGCTTTTATTCACAATGATCTTATAGGCATCCATGTTCCTGCCGATATCCTTTGCCACGGTCAGCACATGCTGCAAATCCGCTGAACCGTCCTCTCCGGGGGGCGTGCCAACGGCTATAAAATTGAAAAGGGATCTACGCACCCCATAGGCAAGGTCTGTTGTGAATTCAATCCTGCCCTCTTCCATGTTCCTTTTCAACAGAGGAGCAAGACCGGGTTCATAGATAATCACATCCCCCTTCTTGAGCCGCTCTATCTTGGATTCGTCCACATCCACACAGATGACATCATTACCCGTTTCAGCCAGGCACACACCCACCACAAGGCCCACATAACCTGTACCTATCACACAGACATTCATGGATACCTCCTCAATCCTCTATTCTGTATTCAAGACAAGCCCAATATTAATGCTTATTAAACTACCACCGCCCTTTTCGGTGGATTAGACAACAAGTTAACATATGAATCAAAAATGACCCGCTTCGGGCATACTCCAATCCGCCATTCACACTCGAACCATCAGTATGTTTTACAGAAGCATCTGTACCAGCCGGTTATTCCTACAACGCCATTTACCATTTAGCTGTCATTTCGAGGAGTCGAAGACGACGAGAAATCTTATTATAAAACAAACAGTTAAAGATTTCTCGCTTCGCTCGAAATGACAAGTGTCGTTGTAAGGTTATTCCGGTTCACAATCAGCTAAGGTTAAAAAACTGATTTCATTCGCTAAGCATTATAAAATTTAATTATACACTGATATGGATAAAATGGGCAAATGTCTTAAGAAATAATCCCATCGGATAATCAAAGGATCTTTCAAAAGGGATAAATCTCAAAGAGAGAATTGCAAAAAAATATCTGATTATTAAAGAGTTAAATCTTTTAGACTTGCCAAATATTTTCTATAGTGTAAAATAAATAATAAGATAAACGATATAGAAAAATTCTAAATCTGCACTTTTCTTATGCTTTCATTTTGATCAACCTTCAGAATCGCCGGATTAGGTATCATTAGAAACCCTTTAAAATAAAGGCATCTTTCATATGCCTTAGCCGAAGCGAGCGCTTATTTTTCAGACCTGAAAAACAAAATTATCCATCCAACGATTTATGAATAAAAAATCTTGATTTGATTTCGGACTATTTGGCGAAATCTCTATTGCTTGATATAGGAGGCGGTCCTAGAAAAGATATTCCAGTATTTTTAAGAAACATTCATATAAAGAGGAAGGGGGGTCCTATGAGAACAAAACTCCTAAAACATCTATGGGGCATGATGATAATCATCTTGATTATCGGTATGCTCTCCGGTCATATCTATGGACAAATTATCGATTCTATCAATTATGTAACCAGCACCTATTGCCCGGTCTGGTCCCTCATTGGCATCGGCGCCCCCTGGTGGGCCACCACCAATATTAGTGAACTTACATCCGAACCCTTGGGCATTTCCTGGCCCAGAACAATGATCCTTCCATATGCCGCCGGCCTCGGCAGCTATGGTGTCACAGGCTTTGCAGGCATTGGTCTCGCAAGCATTCAACCTCCGGGTATGCCCCCTGCACAAGGCTTTTCAGCAATTGGCCCGCCCGTTGTTCAACCACTGGGCATCCCTCCTGCTCAAGGATTTGCAGCAATGGCTGAAATCCCCCCCTGCTTCGGACTCTCCATAGGACTGGGCATAGGCGCTTTCGGCGGACTTGGAATGACCGGTTTTGGTTCACCCGAGGCCATTTCAATCATGGGAATTCCCTGGAACTGGCAGCCTTTCTTCGGGCTTACCTCGACCAGTCCCGGATACTACTATCTCGGCATGTACAGTCCCTGGTGGTCTTTTGTGCAACCCATCAATACTTTTTAGATGCTCATCAGAAGATCCCTATAGGTCAAATCCGGCCTTGTAAGGATCACGACTATGTAGTAAAAATAATCGTTCCTATGGCTGTTATTGCGATTGGTGGAAGCGAATATGAATTCCGAAAAAGGGGGCAAATATGGTGAAGACAATAAAAATCAAAGGGATGTCCTGCCACCACTGTGTGATGGCGGTTACCAAGGCGCTGGGCGAGATAGAGGGAATAAAGGATGTCCAAGTCTCCCTGGAAAAGGGGGAAGCGACATTTGATGAAGAAAGCCCCGTAGACATGACAATCGTCAGGGAAAAGATCGAGAAGGCGGGTTACGAACTTGGGGAATAAGACCACCATCCACGTCCGGGGCATGACATGCGCCTCATGTGTGGCGCGGATAGAGAAAGGCCTCAAGGAAATCGAGGGCGTCAAAGATGCATCCGTCAATTTCGCATCGGAAAAGGCCACTGTGGAATATGACCCATCCCTGACCAGCCCCGAACACATGACCCGCAAGGTCAAGGATCTGGGTTATGATGTGGCGGCATCTGAAAAATCTGCTGATACAGTTCTTGATAAAACCATCATCTCTGTGGGAGGCATGACATGCGCGGCCTGTGTCCGGAGGGTGGAATCCGCCATAAAATCCGTCGATGGGGTTACAGATGCCGCAGTCAACCTGGCCAGTGCAAGGGCGACCATCACCCACCCCAGGGACTGGACCGGCCTGGAGGGCGTGAAAAAGGCCATATCCGACGCAGGTTATGAGTTTCTGGGGCTTTCCGGAGCTGCTCTCGAAGACCCTGTTGAGGCTGCAAGGGAAAGGGAGTTCAAGGATCTCAAGATCAAACTTATCGTAGGCATCATCTTGAGCGTTATCATCTTTGCCGGCTCCATGCAGCACTGGTTCTTCTTTCTGAGGCCCATTCCCAGGCAGATCATGCTCTGGTGCCTTTTCGTGCTGACCACCCCCGTTGTGTTCTGGGTGGGCGGCCGCTTTTACTCCGGGGCCATCAAGGCAGCCAGGCAAAAGACATCCGACATGAATACACTGGTGGCTGTGGGTGCCCTCTCAGCCTATCTCTATTCCGCACTTGCCACATTCTTCCCCCATTTCTTCACACGTGCCGGTATAGTACCCCATGTCTACTTCGACGGTGCCGCCATGATCATCACATTTATTCTCCTGGGGCGTCTTCTGGAGGCCAAGGCCAAGGGGAAGACATCCAT
>JBLIRM010000198.1:0-6691 GCA_049472295.1 bacterium
ATAATGCAATGACAACAATGGAGACAAGTATTATATATCTTAAGCTGTTTTTCATTTTTCTCGCTCCTTTCTATACTCCCTTTCCCATGAAAAAGGTATCAGAGACATTATGACAAACCGTTTTGTTAAATAGAATAAATAATTTCTTTTTGTTAATAATTATAACATTTTTTTATTCTCTAAATAATTTTGGACGAAATTAGCCTTTTTTAGTTACGTTGATACTTATTGATTAAAGGGACCATGTAAGCATAAATCAGGAAAGTTAGGATTTTTTATTACTTCTCGCAATGACTCGCAATTAAAAATAGCGTGAACGGTTACAATCTTTGAATGGATTGGATAAAAGTGTCGAAAAATAGAAAAGTTGGATTTTGGAATTTATCCTTTGCATCAATGCAGGAGGAAAAGTGGATGGCAAGGGTCCTTATTATCGAGGATTGTTATGAGATCAGGATGATGATGCGTTCCTTTCTGATCAGAAAGGGGCATAAGATCGTGGATGCGAAGGATGGAGAGAAGGCGCTAGAACATATCAATACAGAGCATCCTGAGGTGATTGTTACAGATTTGAGGATGCCGGGCAAGGATGGTCTGGATACCATAAGGGAACTGCGAAAGAATGGCATGGATATCCCGATAATTGTTGCCACGGGATATGATGAGCCCTTTTCTCAAAAAGAGGCTCAGGAATTCGGTATCTCGAAGATATTGACCAAACCGGTTTCAGCTACAGAATTGATCAATGCAGTAGAGGTTGCCCTCAAGATATCCAAAGCTTCTATAAATGTCCCATTATAGATTGCCTTTTTCCCGCCCGTTTTGACGATACATGCCGTTTTTAATATACTGAAAGACACAAGGAGTATTTCATTCCCCTCTATTTTCATTTATTTTATTCAAAAGCCGTTGAGAACGTATAAAGAAATGGATATAAGAATAAAAGCATTAACCCGGAATCATCAAACTGAAGTCATGGATATATTTAACTATTATATCGAAAACAGCTTTGCAGCATATCCGGAGGATCCGTTACCCTATGAGTTTTTTGATCGATTATTGAAGATCTGCGAAGGATATCCGGCAATCATCGCTGAGAATGAAGATAGTCATATCATAGGATTTGGCATGCTGCGCGCATATCATCCCTTCCCAACCTTTTCCGGAACAGCGGAAATTTCCTATTTCATCAGGCCGGAATTCACCGGTAAGGGTGTGGGGCAAATGATGCTTGATTATCTCGTCAATAAAGCAAAAGAAAAGGGCATTGCCTCGATCCTGGCCAGCATATCCTCTTTGAACCAGGGAAGCATCAATTTCCACCGGAGAAACGGTTTCGTGGAATGCGGGCGATTCAAAGGGATTGGCAGGAAAAAAGGCAGGGTATTTGATGTGGTTTATATGCAGAAGATGTTGTGAGATATTGGGGGCTGAATTTTAGTGGTTTTTTTGAACGGTGGATGATAACGGGTCTGATATGAGAGGAAGAAGATGGTTTTAAAAGATATGATGGCCGTTACTATGGGTGATCCTTTTGGCATCGGTCCTGAGGTGATTGTTAAGGCAATCAAGGAAGAGGCACGGACAGATGATATCCTGATCGTGGGGGATTATCCGTTGCTCAGCAGGGCAAAGGAGCGCTTTGCTTCCGAGGTGGTTCTTTATCCAGTGAGGGATTTTAGAGGTATTGGAGAGGGAGGTGCGGGGGTGCCGGTGCTTGATCTGGATCGGATATCAATGGAAAAGGGGCTGGAGGATAAAGGACCCTCAGCGGAAGGGGGAAGGGTCTCCATCCATTTCATCCGTCGTGCAGTCCAGATGGCATTGAACGGGGAGGTGAGAGCTGTTGTGACAGCGCCCATATCAAAGGAGGCCATTCACATGGCAGGATATCCCTATGCCGGGCATACGGAATTCTTGGCCGAATTGACCGGAACGGAGCGATTTGCCATGATGCTGGCAGGGGGACCCTTGAAGGTTATCCTGGTGACCACACACTGCGCTCTCTCGGAGGTTCCAGGACTCATTAGTATGGATAAAATCTATAATATATTGAGATTGAGTCATGACTGGTGGATAAGGTTTTTAGGTCATCCCCCAAAACTGGCAGTGGCTGCTCTAAATCCCCATGGCGGCGAAGGCGGCATATTCGGTGAGGAAGAAAAGATCCACATCGAGCCTGCCATTGACCGGGCCAGGAGAGAAGGGATAGAGGTTACCGGCCCCTATCCGTCGGACACCCTTTTCCATTATGCCAAGGATGGCAGATACGATGCTGTTGTGGTGATGTATCATGATCAGGGACTCATACCTCTGAAGATGATCTCGTTTGGTAAAGGGGTCAACTGCACCCTGGGATTGCCCATCATCAGGACATCAGTGGATCACGGCACAGGATATGATATCGCATGGAAGGGGAGGGCGGACCCATCCAGCTTAAAGGCGGCCATCGGAATGGCCCGGGATCTCATTGATCGAAAACAGGGGAAAAGAGATGGCACATCACATCCCTGAACCATCTTTTAAAACTCACCCTGGCCGAGGGCAGCACTTTCTGATCGATGATTATTATATCCAAAGGATCCTGGATCTGGCTGAGGTTGGGCCTGAGGATGAGGTCATCGAGATCGGTCCGGGATTTGGCGCACTCACTATCCCCTTGAGTAAAAGGGTATCCCGGATTATTGCCATTGAGTCTGATAGACGATTGGTAAAATTACTAAATGACAGGTTTGCCAGGGATGTCGATCGGATAAAGATCATACAGGCCGATGTGATGCATATGGATTTTGTTCTGTTGTGTAAGGATTTGAACAGACCTCCGGTGGTTTTGGGAAACCTGCCATATTACTTGGCCACTGCGCTTGTCCAGCGGTTACTCCCTTTGGGGAAACATCTGAAAAGGATGGTCTTTATGTTACAGAAAGAGGTGGCTGAAAGGATTATTGCCGGGTCATCCACAAAGAGCTACGGATATCTGAGCTTGATAGTCCAGTACTTTGCTGAAGCGGATTGCCTGTTGGATATCCCTCCCACTGTTTTCAAACCCAGACCCAAAGTCCAGTCGACCGTCATCCGCCTGAATTTCAGGTCTGAGCCTCCGGTCAGGGTGGTTGATGAGAGAACCTTGTTCCGGATCATCAGCTCAGGTTTTATGCATCGCAGAAAAACCCTGATCAATGCACTGAAGCTTGATCCAACGCTGGTGGATCTGAATATCGAAAGGGTATGCCAAAGTGTGGGACTTGAGAGAAATGCAAGGGCAGAGGCCTTAACCCTTGAGGATTTTGCCCTTCTGAGCAATGCATTGGCATGTGAAAATGGCTAATGATCAGAACCCTTCTTATGTCTTTCAGTCCATTTGCCATTCTTCATGACAGGGGATTTTATCTTGACGATTCTGCCATCCGGGAGTTCCACATAGATCATTTCATTGAGTATATCGACCGAGGATATTTTTCCATCTTCTCCATTAAATTCTGCATGATCTCCAACCTTAGGCAGTTTTGCCTTCATATCCAGGTAGGTGGTATGTTCATACCCAAGACAGCACATGAGGCGTCCGCAGATTCCGGAAATCTTGTTTGGATTCAATGTCAGATTTTGATCCTTGGCCATTCGGATCGATACCGGATCGAAATCCCTCAAGAATTGGGTACAGCATAACTCACGGCCGCAACAGCCGATCCCGCCGATTATCTTGGCCTCATCTCTCACTCCGATCTGTCTCATTTCAATGCGGGTTTTGAATTCATTGGCCAGATCCTTAACGAGATCCCGAAAATCGATCCTTCCTTCTGCAGTAAAATAGAATATGGCCTTGTTTCCGTCAAAGGTATAATTCACCCGGATCAGTTTCATTGGAAGGTCCCGTTCCTGAATCTTTTTCTCGCAGATCGATTTGGCCCTTTGGCCGATCTCACGGTTTCGCATGATTTGATCAATGTCCTGTTTGTTCGCCACACGGATGACTTTCCGCAGTGGTTTTCTCGTGGGTTTTTTGGTGACATATTGAACTGTTCGGGCAACGCATCCGCACTCGAGCCCTTTATCGATTTCAACAATACACCAGTCATAGAGTTTTAATTCTATGCCGTTTGCATGATAATCGTAAATCTTTCCGGTCTTTTCAAACTTTATGCCTATAATATCTATCATCTGAGGTATCTTTTTCATCGCTTCACCATCTTCTTATTCCATCCCTTATTCAGAAAGGGAAAAGTTCAATGTTGATCCGGCTTCGGATCTTTACTATATTTTAATCCATGCTATGATCCTTTATTATCCCATTGTAATAGAAGAGAATCAATTGTTATTTTCGGATTGGCATTCCTTTCGAGTGCATTGATCGACTGAAGAATGAGGTCAAGCCTGTATTTTACGATAGGGCCCGGGGTTTTTTGGGCCTCCTTTTTTAACTCACCCAACATATCCTGATTGGTAAGGGATGATCCTTCCATGCCGGATTGTAAAAGAATGATATCCCTCCACCAGTAAGCCATAATCTCTAAACCTTCAAGAAGTGAGGATTGGTCGAACCGGGGGGAAGTCCTTTCTCTTGAGTCCGGCAGGTCTAAAACTCCCCGCCACTGTTCCCTTAATTGTGTCATATGATTTAAATCCATAGACAGGCCCTGAGAGAGTTGTCCCTTTGAAAGATTGAATATCAATCCGGCCTGTAATTCGGTCAATTCACTGCGTTTCATGGCAATTTGAATAAAACTGGACCTGCTCAATGAAGAGAATCTCAGGATTTGACACCTGGAAAGGATAGTTGGCAGAATATCCCTGGCTTCCACTGTGATTAAGCAGATGATCGTATTTTCCGGTGGCTCTTCCAGGGCTTTGAGGATGGAATTGGCTGCCGCAATGCTCATCCTTTCTGCCTGATCAATGATCGTCACCCTCCAAGAGCCGAAATAGCTTCTTGATTGAAGTCCTTTCTGCCAGCCCCTGAGTTGTTCGATCTTAATGGAATTGCCCTCCGGTTGGATGAGTGTCACATCCGGATGATTACCCTGATTGATTTTCTGACACGATGCGCACACATCGCAGTAATCATCTTTTGACCTTTCGCATAGAAGTGCCTTTGCAAGGCCAAAGGCTGTGAGCTTTTTTCCTATGCCATCAGGTCCGTTTAAAAGAAGGGCATGGGGCAGACGCTCATGGTTGATGAACTGCCGGAGCATTTGTATGACTTTTTGATGTCCGATGATCTCGTCAAATGGCATTTTTGCACACTATATTCAACCACATTCTGAAGGGTCTCCTCGAAGCTTGGACAGGGCATGGGGCAGGGCAGGGAGAATCGCATCAAGTCCCTCGCCGGCACCTTTCGGACTTCCGGGCAGGTTAATAATCAGAGTCCTTCCTCGAACACCACTGATACCCCTGGATATCATGGAATGGGGAGTGGTTTTGAGTCCGGAGGCCCGAATGGCTTCCGAAAATCCGGGGGCCTCTCTTTCAATGATCATTCGGGTGGCCTCGGGTGTGACATCTCTGGGTGAAAGCCCGGTACCTCCCGTAGTTAGAATCAGATCCGGATTTTGCATATCGCACCATTCCATGAGAGTGTGCTTGATCAACTCCTGGTTGTCAGGGATGATTTTTGTCATGAGAACCCGCAGCCCCGCATCCTCGAGGGCCTGTTTGAGCCTCGGACCGCTCAGGTCCTCTCTTTCCCCGCGTGAGCCTTTGTCACTTATGGTTATGATTCCTGCAGAAAACATGAGCTTAAATTTAACATAATCTCCAAATTGAGTAAAGTTTAATATCCTTGCTCAATCTTCCTTAAAATATCCAGAATCTTCTGAATGGCTTCGGGCAGAGGGGCAGAGAATTCCATAAACCTGTCTGTCACAGGATGATGGAAGCCCAGGGTTTGGGCATGGAGTGCCTGTCCGGATAAACCCGCTATGGCTGCTTTCAGTTCAGGAGGGCATCCCTGAGGGAGTCTGTCCCTGCCGTACACCTTGTCCCCAACTACCGGATGTCGTATATGGGCCATATGGACCCTGATCTGATGTGTCCTCCCTGTATGGAGGCGAAGAGACATCCATGTGAAATCCGAAAAACGCTCCATGACCTTCCAATCGGTCATGGCTTCTCTGCCTCTTCTGACATTAATGGACATCTTCTGGCGGTGTACTGGATGTCGCCCGATGAGGGTTTGAATCTGCCCTGTATCATCAGGTAATGTGCCATATACAAGGGCCACATAAAAACGTCTGGCAAGTTTTTCCTTTATCTGTGCGGAAAGAGAGATGTGGGCCGATTCAGTCTTGGCCACCACCAGAAGGCCTGATGTGTCCTTATCCAGACGGTGCACGATGCCGGGTCTTTTTTTGCCTCCGATACCCGCCAGATCCGGACAGTGATGAAGCAGGGCATGGACAAGGGTATGTTTCGGATGCCCGGCCCCCGGATGGACCACCATACCGGATGGTTTATTGATAACCAGAAGTGAACCATCCTCGAAAACTATGTCCAATGCAATTTTTTCAGGTGCCAGTTCCAGAGGCTCCGGAGATGGAATGGTGATATCCACGACCTCCCCGGGCCTCAAAAGATGACTGGGGGGTATGCCCCGGCCATCGATCCTGACGAAACCCTCTTCTATTAAACGTTTCCATTGACTTCTGGAAATCCCGAAATGGAGTTTGCTCAGAGAGATATCCAATCTGCTTCC
>JBLIRM010000199.1:0-6680 GCA_049472295.1 bacterium
AGGATTGCTCTGAAATCGTTGAAACAACGATTATTAATGGAAAACCCGTGGAACGATTACTTTATAAGGATCCTTCAACAGGTGAAAGCATTGAGCAACACAAGGAGATACCATTCTACAAACATCAGGAAAGAATTGTCATGCGTCATATCGGCCATATTGATCCGACTGACATACTGGATACGATAATGGCCGGAGGCTATAAGGCGCTGCCAAAGGCCTTAAGCTCTATGACGCCTGAAGATATTGTCTCCGTCATTGAAGCCTCTGGTCTTAGAGGAAGGGGCGGAGCAGGTTTTCCAACCGGTATTAAATGGCGATCTGCAATTCAAGCCAGAGAAAAAAAAGGTGGGCCCGTCTATATTGTGGGTAATGGCGATGAAGGCGATCCCGGTGCTTTTATGGATCGGACCTTGATGGAAGGCGATCCGCATGCCCTGATCGAGGGACTTATTATCGGTGGGTACTGTCTTGGCTCCGCTCAGGGATTCATTTATGTGAGAGAGGAATATCCCCTCGCAATAAAACACCTTTCAATCGCCATTGAACAGGCAAAAGAGTTGGGGCTGCTGGGAAAAAACATATTAGGAACAGAATTCGATTTCGACATCCAGATCGTACGCGGCGCCGGTGCTTTCGTCTGTGGAGAGGAAACGGCTCTCTTGCAGTCCATTGAGGGAAGGGCCGGAGAAGCTCGTCCAAAATATATCTTCCCTGCGGAACAGGGGCTCTGGGGCAAGCCGACAATAATAAATAATGTGGAAACCCTGTGCAATATCCCCCTTATCATTGAGAATGGCGCTGAATGGTATGCAAGTCTCGGAGTACCCAACAGTCCGGGGACAAAGGTCTTTTCGCTAGTGGGAAAAGCGAACAACATAGGCCTTGTTGAGGTACCTATGGGTATGCCTCTCGGCGATCTGGTTGAAAAAATAGGGGGAGGAGTCCCGGGTCACGACCACTTCAAGGCTGTCCAAACCGGAGGTCCTTCCGGCGGATGCCTTCCCTATGGATCAAGAAATACCCCGGTGGATTTTGATTCTCTAAAAAAGGCCGGTTCCATGATGGGCTCCGGAGGCATGATCGTTATGGATGATAGTGATTGTGTCGTTGATATTGCCCGGTATTTTATTAGGTTCCTTGAAGATGAATCATGCGGCAAGTGCCTTCCATGCCGTTTAGGTCTAAAATCCATGCTTCAGTTTTTGGATAAATTCGCTTCCGGCCAAGGCAGTATGGAAGATATCGACGAATTGGAGAGCCTTGCAAGAGCGATACAGGACGGCGCACTTTGCGCCCTAGGAGGAACTGCGCCAAATCCGGTACTTACTACAATAAGACATTTTCGCGATGAATATGAGGCACATATAGTAGACGGCAAATGCCCGGCAGCCGTATGTAAGGACCTTATCACATTTAATATAGATCCTGAAATATGTACCGGTTGCGGAGTTTGTGCCCGAAACTGTCCTCAGGGGTGTATTTCCGGTGAAAAGAAAAATCCCCATCAAATCAATCAGGATGCGTGCATTCGCTGTGGAATGTGTCAAGATTCATGTAATTTCGGGGCTGTTAAGGTCTCATAAAGAGGGATAGAAATGAATAAACCAAATGAGAAAAAAGATATGATAGAATTTACAATTGACGGTCAAAAAGTTCAGGCGAAAGAGGATTGGACCGTACTGGAGACTGCCAGACACTATGGCATTCATATCCCGACTCTATGCTTTCATGAGTCCGTAAAGCCCAGCGGTGCCTGCCGCTTATGTGTTGTGGAAGCTAAAGCAGGAGAGCGATCGAGTATTGTCATCTCTTGTGTTTATCCAGTGAAAGAGAATTTAGAAATACTGACCGATACTGAACGAGTACGGAATGTAAGGAGATGGATACTGGAAATGTTATTAGCGGAATGCCCGGCGTCAAAGGAGATAGCAAAACTTGCCTCGGAATATGGTGTGAAAAGTACCCGATTTGATATTAAAAACCCGGAGGAGCAGTGTATTCTTTGCGGTCTCTGCGTGAGGGCCTGCGAGGAAGTCGTTAGTGTAAGAGCCATATCCTTCGGGTCACGAGGTGTAAGTAAACATATTGCCACACCTTACATGGTGCCTAACAAGGCGTGTATTGCATGTGGTTCATGTGTGACTGTCTGTCCAACCGGCGCTATGCAGGCTCGACTGGATAAAGTTCGGGGAGATGTCTCTCAACGAACCGGTCATGGCTTTGCGCATTAAAGGGAGGTGAAATGATGAATAAGATATCTGCAATGACGGATAAAAATATTAATAGTATTAAAATCGGCGTATTCTTATGTACTTGTGGAGGTAAAATCAGCTCAAATGTGGCTTTGTCCACTTTAAAGAAAGAAATCTTAAACAACCCTCAGGTTGAATACTGTGAAATAATTCCATTCCCCTGCCTTGGTCCTGGGCTTGATGAAGTTAGGAAAGCAATAGTTCAAAAGAAACTTGACAGGATCGTCGTGGCCGGTTGTGAATATAGAGTTATGCTGAAAAAGTTTGAAAATGCCCTTGAAGATCTGGATCTCCAAAAAGGTCAAATAGACATGGTAAATCTCCGTGATCATGTCGCTGTACTGAAAGACATTGATGAGGAGGAGCTTGCCCACAGAGGAAAAAAACTGATCAATGCGTCGGTTGCAGGACTCCATGCCCTGGAACCTTCACCAAAAAGAAAGATAGACTTTCAGGGTCCGGTTATGATCCTCGGAGGCGGAATTGCCACATACACGGCAGCACAGGAGCTTCTTCGTAACAAAACAGACACGATTATAGCTGTTCAGACTGATGATATTGAAGACGAAATCCGGATGCTTCATGAACGTTATCCTGGTGAGCGACACTATCATGACCAATTGATGAAGATAATGAAGGAAGTAGACGAGAGCCCCATTGTAAAGAAAGTCTCGGTCGGAGATCTTGACAAAGTTATGGGAGTTGTGGGCAATTATACCGTCACCTTCACAGAGGAGGCAGGGAAACCGCCTCTTGTATTCAATGTAGGAGCCATCATTGCCGCTCTGGACGGTGAAATGCTTAATCAGGGGTCGGATTTCGGTCATGACGGAAGACGTGTCCTCTGTCACACTGAAATGGAGGAATTTATATGGCTTCACGGAGTTCCCGGTCATAAAATCGTTTTCTGGATAAATGACCTGGAGACTGATCGACCCTATGCTTCTCTCTCGTCTAAGACTGCGTGGAATATGGCAAGGCATATACGTGAAAAGAATGTCACGTCTACAGTATCAATACTTTATAATAATAAGATTAACATAGGGCTGGGAGCGGAGGAAAGGGCCAGATCAAGAGAACTTGAGATAAAATGGATCCCTTATGACAGTGCTATCAGACCTACGGTACAAAGTGGAAATATAACCTACTATGATGCTGAAGACCATATTGAGCGCGAATTACCTTATGATCAGCTTGTGCTTTCCCCTAAACGACATCCGGGAATTGAACAATTGAAAATTGCTGAGATCCTTGGACTGCATGTAAGGGAAGGGGAATTCCTGGAGAGAAATCCTCAGATGGTTCGTCCGGAGCAGGTCGGATTGGAAGAAAAATTTCTTGCCGGATCCGCCCGTCAACCTTGTGATCTGAGGGAAGCGTTACGACAGGGAAGAAGAGCGGCAAACAAAACAGTCGAGGTTGCCAGATTAGCAAAGGAAGACAAGCTTTATGCGCCTAGGATGGTTTGCTCCGTTGACGAAAGCAAGTGCCTGGGATGCGGCCTTTGCCACGAGATATGCGACTGCGGTGGTATTTCACCGGTTGAGGGGCACGGAGGAGGAATCCCCAGGGTTGTTGACCCCATGGTCTGCACCGGGGGCGGAACATGTGCCGCCGCTTGCCCCTACCAGGCGCTTGTATTACAGAATAATACTACCGATCAGAGAGAGGCACTTGTCGGAAACTTGGCGAGCAGCCTGGCCGATAACGAGATCATGGGAATAGGTTGTAACTGGGGAGGGACTGCCGCTGCTGATCACGCAGGATTACGGGGATTATCCTTTAATGAAAGGTTCTATCTGCTCCCGATAGCCTGTATCGGCCAGCTTGATCCTGCGGTAATGGGAAGGGCATTTCTTAATGGTGCCAACGGTCTTCTTCTTCTTGGATGCCCTCCTGAAGAATGTCATCACAGTTACGGTATTGATCATACCTGGAGCCGTGTCCTGATTATAAAAAAATTATTCTCCTTAATCGGGATTGAGCGGGATCGTATCGCACTGGCCCATGCGGATCTGAATAAGCCTGAAGAATACGTAAAGACGGTGAACAGTTTCACATCATACATGGATAAGCTTGGACCAATAAATCGAACCGACGACCTAAAGGCAAAGATCCAGGATCTTTACGACACCCTGAAAAATCCCAGAGTCCGATGGGTGCTCGGTGCCAGCCTCAGGCGCCCCTGGGAAACAACATATCCGGCAGACCAGAGAAACGCCCTTGAATATGATGAAACCCTATCCGATGTGCTCCTGGAAGAATTTATCAGGACCCGCATTATTAATCTGTTAAAACATAAAAAACAAGTTATCAACTTCGATGAATTGGCCCAGTCACTTGGTGAGGAAAGAAGGAAAATCCAGAGTTGTCTCTCGGAGTTGAGCAAAGAGGGCGCTATCTCGCGCATCTTCAAGGACAGGATGCCCTATTACACAATGCATGTATCCTGATTGTCCTCTCCTTGTCATTTTCCCATCCATCCGGAAATCATCTATTTCCGGATGGATGTTTTATCTACGTATAACTCTGCGAACCAGGCTAATAACTATTCCACTGCGATGTGGGAATACATACCCTGAAGACCGAACCCTCATCAAGCTTACTTTCCACTGAAATAGTTCCATTATGGGCATCTATAATACTTTTTACTATAGCGAGCCCAAGTCCGGTTCCACTTATTAATCTGGTGTTCTTGTTTTTCACGCGAAAAAACCTTTCAAAAATCCGGCCAATATCTTTTTCAGGAATTCCAAAGCCAGTATCACATATCGAGATACATACATAATCGTTTTCCATCTTTGCCGAAACAGTTACCGTCCCATCTTCGGGCGTATATTTAATGGCATTGCTGATTAGATTGGAAAAGACTTCTTCCATGTTCCTTTTGTTTCCAATCATGGGGCTCAAGTCCTCTGGAGGCACAAATAAAAGATCGATCCTTTTCATAAGTGCTGTGGTCTGATAAAAGGCTACTATATCCTCCAGGATCTCTGCTGTGTTAAGCTTTTCCTTCTCCTGTGTAATCAGACCTGATTCAATCTTCGCGAGGTCTAACAGCTCTACAGAAAGGGTCGATAGCGCTTTCAGTCTTTCTGAGACACGTGTCAATATTTCAACCTGCTTTTCCGTTACATTTCCAGCTAGGCCGTCTAAAAACACTTGTATCTGCATGAGGATTGAATTTATAGGGCCTTTGATCTCATGGGCCACGTTTGAGACAAAATCGGACTTTAGCTGCTCCATTTTTTTCAGGGTGGTAATATCATGTGTAACGGTAATTGCACCCAGGTTCCGATCCAAATGATCACGAAATGGAATGCATCTTACACCCAGGACTAAATCCTCATCATTACCCAAGCTTCCATGGTCGAATTCTTCCGTCAACTCACTGAAATCTTCGATGCCCATTTTCAGTGCCTCTTCGATCATCTCATTCAACCTTTCACTTATTATCAAATCCTGGATAGGCATACCTATGACATTTTTTCCTTGATAACCTATCATCTTGAGAAAAGCAGGATTGGCAAGAGCGATCCTTTTTTCGGCATCTGTCGCCAGTACACCATCTCCCAGATGATTTATTAACGTCCGCATTCTGGATTTTTCATTGGCGATGTCCTGAAGAGTCCTCATATAATCAAGAGTTTTATTAATGACAAGCCTCAGGTCCTCCGGAGAAAAGGGCTTTGGAAGGAAATCAAATGCACCGTTTTTCATGGCCTCTACTCCGTATTTCAGAGTGCCGTAACCTGTGATCACAATAATGATCGTTTCGGAATAATTCTCTTTGATGCGCACCAATAGATCCATCCCTGATATCCCAGGCATCATCAGATCCAATAGTATAATATCAAATTCTTCTTTTTGGATAATTTCCAGCCCTCGATACCCGTCCTCCGCCACGGATACAAGGAATCCCTCATTAGTCAACATCTCCTGACACACGTCCCTGATACGTTTTTCATCATCCACGACGAGTATTTTAGTTTCAGCCAAAATATTTTCTTTATTTTTCATAGGTATGTTTTTCTCGAATTTTTTCAATATGATTTTCCTCAACACCAGAGGGGATATAAAGGGGAAGTTCTATGACAAATGTCGTCCCGGCTGGGCTCGTATCCTTTACAAAGATATCTCCACCGTTTTCTTTAATTATTCCATAGCATGTGCTTAGCCCGAGGCCGGTGCCCTTCCCCGGTTCCTTTGTCGTAAAGAAAGGGTCAAAAATCTTAGAAAGATTTTCAGGGTCTATACCGCAACCGGAATCGATGACCTCTAAATATGCCTTCTTATTAGGCTTATCCCGATAGGTACGCAATGTAAGAACTCCTTCCCCATTCATAGCAGCGCAAGCATTTATCACCAAGTTAATAATGACCTGGGTTATCTGATTTCCATCGGTGTGAATATTAATCATATCCT
>JBLIRM010000002.1:0-48800 GCA_049472295.1 bacterium
CTGAGAATCTTTGATCAGTCAAACAATATATATATAACAAAATAAAATGAAAAAATGATTGACAAACCATCCAAATTGGTTTAAGCTATTCGAGTCTAAACGGGGCTCTGTATTCATATGATAATATGATCTGATTTATCTTTACATCCACCGTGGAGATTTTTGATACAAATAGTCATGATTAGAAAGTAGTTTGACCTGGTTCATATCTCAATAGGGGGGAGGTCATAATGACTTTCGCACTTTATCCCAAGAAGATATATTGTCCGAATTGTCACTATACAGGGAAGGCCAAACTCAAACGAAAAAAGATACCCCATGAACTGATTATTTTACTCATTGGCATTTTTATCATCTCATTTTTCTTTTCCCCGCTCGTTCCCGTCTCTCTCATCTATATCCTGTGGCTTATCATGGTTTCTTCCGAACATGTGTGCCCAAGCTGTCGGTGGAAATATCCCTTGTCTTTCGCCCGTTACCGGAGGCAACAACAAACAGCAGAATGAATTGAGCTGAGAAAAACATTATACCCGATCAGAGCCAATGGCTTTTTGGAGTTTCTCCCATTCTTTCAGAAAATCCTGCAGATGTGTCCGATCCGGTTGTGCACCCTCTTTTTGTAACAATACTTTTACCCTTTCCTGTTCCTCTTCGTATTCTTCAGCGGTAAAATGGCCGCCAAAATAACACAGACGCAACCATAACAAATAAGTGGTCAGGGCATCACATTCATTGTAAGCGATAATTTTATCCAGTTCTCCATTCAGCCATAAACCGGCAACCTGCTGTCCGTCTACTTCCATTTTCCCGGGGATACCCGAGACTACAGCCATTTCATTCAAAGAGGGACTGGATTTTCCCCTGCTTCCCAGTATCCTGAGCAGATCCACATTCCAATCACTGTAATCCGAGAAATAATCCGCACCCTCCCATGGTTTTTCAGGGCGGGCACAGAATTCAGCCGCCTGGACACCGTTGGAAACCCCCCGCTGCATCAAGATCTTCAGATCTGCAGACAGAGAATTGTATCCCACCAATTGTGGCTTTCGTTTTCCCAGTACATGAAGAAAGGTCCCGATAATTTCCGCCTCTGACACATGCTTTGTTTCTGAAGGGCTGCTGGGTATGGAATGGAGCTTAACCTCAATTCCATTTTCCTCCATGTAACGGGTCACGAAAGAGATGGAGACAATCCGGCATAAAGCTGTTTTCAAATAGGGCATGGGATCTTCTTCCGTGGCCCCACCCTCCTGCCACATCCGTTCAAATATCTCCTGAACGGACATGGATTCCGGCAATTGATAAAGCAGTCGTCCTGCCAATGGATCCGGGATCCATTCCACATCGAATACCCAAACCTTTTTATAAACACGCTTGAACATTCCGAAAGCCTCCTATTTGTCACGAGAATAAATTTTCATTCATCGTGGTGCCCTGAAGGGGCATTAATGTTTTTAGGAAATAAGTTTTGTATTACCTATCAATCCATATTGAATTAATCACCGAAACACCATAAGAACGATCCTCACTCAGGCAAGTTGCAGGCCCTGCCCTTGAAGCGAAAAATCAGGTGCAGCCATTTCCTGGTTCGTTCGTTAAAAAGCTTTTCTGAGAAGTAATCTCCTGCAGCCCGCTTCGAAATCTCGGATAATGTGGGATAGACATGGATGGCCCCTGCCAGTATGGAAAGCTTTAATCCGCCGTTTATGGCGGCAATCCATTCATGGATCAATTCCCCGGCATGGGCACCTATGATCTGGCAGCCCAGCAGCTTTCCCTTGGGATCGATCAGCACCTTTATCTTGCCAAGGGGCTCTGCCTCTGCAAGGGCGCGGTCGTTTTCCTCAAAAAAATCCTCCAGTACCCGGTATTCGAGCCCTGCCCCTTTGGCCCTTTTTTCATTGAATCCTATACTTGCCACCTCAGGATCAGTATAGGTGCACCAAGGCACTTTTGTATAATCCGCCTTCCGGGGGAGGTGCAGGCAGGCATTGGTCAATGCAATCCCTCCCTCATATCCGGCCACATGGGTGAATGGAAACTGTCCGTTTACATCCCCACAGGCATAGATATGCGGGACCTTTGTGCGCATCCGCGCGTCTGTGATGATCCCTTTGGGGGTATACTTTACACCTGCCGTATCAAGACCCAAATTCTCCACATTGGGTCTTCTGCCGGTGGCCACGATCAGGGCATCTGCTTGAAGAACCTGCGTTTTCACCTCCCCTTTTGCCGGTGCCACACCCAGGGCGATTTGCGCCCCCTTCTTCTCTGCTTTCACGGCCTTGGTGCCTGTCAGGATCTTTACGCCTTCGGCTTCAAGACAGTCCTTCAAGATTTGGGCCATATCGGGATCCTCGGGTCCGAGGATCTGATCCATGAATTCCACAATCGTCACTTGCGAGCCCAGACGCTGGAATGCCTGTGCCATCTCCAGTCCGATGGGACCTCCACCCAGGACAAACAATTTTTCAGGCAGTTTTTTCTGGGAAAATACAGTTTCATTGGTCCAGTAAGGCACATCCGTGATACCCTCCACCGGAGGGAGCGCAGGCCTCGATCCGGTGGCAACAATCCAGGCCTTTGCCGAAATCCGCCTCCCGTCCACTTTGACTATATGGTCGTCCATAAATCCGGGCTCACTGAAAAGCACCTCTGCACCAAGCTTACAAAACCGCTCGGGTGAATCGTGTTCCTGGATCTCTTCGATCACGGAATGCACCCTTTTCATCACCTTTCCCAGATCCACAGCCGGCAAATCAATTGGAGGAAGGCCGAACTCCTTTGACCTGCGTGCAAGGGACCATACCTTTGCCGTGCGTATCAAAGACTTCGAAGGCACACACCCGAAGTGAAGGCAATCCCCTCCCAGCTTGTCCGACCTTTCGATAAGGATCGTCTTTGCCCCAAACTGAGCGGCCCCTGCCGCAGCAGTGAGCCCGGCCGCTCCCCCGCCGATCACTCCGAGATCATAGTCATAACTTCCCATGCTTTCTCCTCCCTTATATCAAGCGGTCATCGCTCAGATTAATTCTAAAGCAAACCGTATCATAATCCTTAACCGGGCCAGTAATTGAATTGAGCTAAAAACCCGAATCTATCTCAGCCACCCGTGGCAAACCCGGGATATAGCATCATTCCCCCATCCACAAAAATGGATACCCCATTCACATAATCCGACTCATCAGAGGCAAGCCAGACGGCCACACGGCCGATATCCTCGGGTTCCCCTACGCGACCATAAGGAATCAAACTGAGCAATTCGGCCTCCGCCTCTTGTGAGGACCATGCATTGACATTGATGGGCGTCCTGATAGCCCCTGGACAGATGCTGTTTATGCGGATCTTTTGAGGGGCCAATTCCTGGGCCATGGATCTCATTAAAAGCATGACACCCCCCTTTGATGCCGCATAATTGGCATGCATGGCCCATGGGATGTTTTCATGCACGGAAGACATGCAAATGATTTTCCCTCTGGCGCAAGAAACCTCGGGCATGATACCGCGACGAAGGAATTCGCACACCGCCTCTCTTGCACAGAGGAACTGTCCGGTGAGGTTTACGGACAACACAAATTCCCAGTCTTTCAGTGTCATTTCATGAAAAGGGGCATCCCTTTGAACACCAGCGTTGTTGACCAGGATATGGATGGTACCGTATGTTTCGATCATCTCTTTAAACATGGCCTTGACCTGATCTTCATTGCTGATATCTGCCTTGACGGCTATGGCCTTGCCCCCTTTGGACTGAATCTCCGATACCACCTTTTGTGCCTTTTCAGGGGCCACTACATAATTGATGACCACCGAGGCACCCTCCACAGCCAACGCCTTTGCAATGGCCTCACCAATGCCTGAATTGGCCCCGGTCACGAGCGCTGTCTGTCCTTTCAAACACTGGGGCTGCATGCCACACCTCCTAATCCATTTTCATTTCAATTGCGATTCAATCTCCAGTCATAATCCTGGAAATCGATTGTGACAGTATCTCCCTTTTCTTGTAGGAATCCTTTATCTTTATCATTATGTAAATACCGGGAAACAAACCTCAGTCTTTCAGACTGCGTCTTTCCAAAATCCTCCGCATACCATTTGAATATGCGTGAAAGCGAGACACGATTTCTTTCCCGGTCTATGATGACGCCGCCGGAATTCAGAAAGGTCTCCGCAGCTATGGCCAATTCCGCATCCAGGTTCTCAGCAGTATAGACCTCTATAGGCGGGCAGGAAGAGGAAGCACACACCAGGGCAAAGTGTACTCGCGGCTCAATGGGTGAAATGACCTGTTTGAGCCTTCGATCCCTTCCCTTAAATAGTTTGAAAATGGCATTGGGAGGGCGTCTATTCCCACGCAGGATGCCATGTTCGATATCATCAGGACTGAAGAGGCTTTTCCCGATCTGATAGTGAATCACCCTGAAAAAGTTCCGGACCTCTTTCACGGAGTCCCTGATGCCCAGTTCGATCACCCCATGGATCACGATGGCATTATACAGATTGATCCAGAAGGCCAGCCTTTCCTTTCTGTCTTTTAGGGAATCCAGATCCAGCGATTTCAGGTTGTTACTCAACTCCAGATACTCTTTATAAACCTTTGAATGAGCCATCTGTTCGTAGGCCACCCTGCCGCGTTTTGTGTCAAAAAACGCCCCTCTCAGGATGTTGATCATCCGCTTCAGCTTTGGTGCAATCTCATTGGGCCGGATATGTTCTCTTGGATCACCCTCATTGAGGACAACCTTACTGGTCAGCAAAAACCTTTTACCGCGGGAATCCTCTATGGTCTCAGCTGTCCCTGCCATATCACCTTTCGCCCTATTCAGGGCGATAACACTGTTAATATAACCGATGTGGGTAAATGCCTGGGGAAAATTCCCCAGGGCCTCTTTCCATTTCACGTCATATTCCTCTGAGAAAAGGCCAAGAGGATTGGCTGCCTTTTCCAGAAGACGAAGGAGGGATTCCGCTTCATCCAGACGATTCAAACCGAGCAGGCAATCCACCAGCCAAAATGTACAAAGCAAAAAGGTCCCCTCTTCTCCGGACAATCCATCATCCGCAATATAGCGATAGAGGAGGCCGTCATGGCTCAATTCCTTTTGTATGGCCTCAATGGTTGCAATCACACGGGGATCATCAAATGGAAGAAAGCCCATGATAGGTATCAATAGATTGCTCGAATCCAGGGCATCCGTCTCATAGTGCTGAACATAGGCATTTTTCTCCTCACTCCATCCCCTTTCCATCACCTCTTTCCTGATGGCCTTTTTGGTCTCCTCCCATTTTTTTAGATCCCCGGGAAAACCGTATCTCCGGGCGATTGTAATCCCCCGGTCCAGGGCCACCCAGCACATCACCTTGGAATAAACAAAGAGGTAAGTCCCGCCGCGAACCTCCCAAATCCCGGAATCCTTCTCCTGCCAATGCTCAACAACATAATCGCAGATGTCACGCAAAAAAGGCCAGAGGTGAACATCGATCTTCCCCACATAGTCCGAAAGCTTCAATGCGGCATCCATGATCTCTCCGTATATATCAAGCTGCTTTTGATTTGCGGCCTCGTTTCCAATCCGAACGGGACGAGATCCCTTATATCCGTCAAGATGGGATAGTGTCTCCTCAGGCATGTTCTTCTCTCCACGAAGGCCGTACATGATTTGTAAAGCGCCGGCCCCGTGCTCGGAGATCAGCCTTTCTATCCATCTAAGATAACCCTCTGTCTCGGAAAGGTGGCCCAGATTATAGAGGGCCTTCAATGTAAAGGATGTGTCGCGCACCCAGGTAAAACGGTAATCCCAGTTTCTCACTCCTCCGATCTCCTCAGGCAGGGATGTGGTTGCAGCAGCAGCGATGGTACCTATAGGGCCGTAATAGAGGAGTTTCAGAACCAGTGCGGAACGGTTGAGCATCTCCCGATAAGGCCCGAGATTGACGGACCGGCCCGTTTCACTCCTTTTGAGCCACTGCCTCCAGAATTTTTCAGTGTCCAGTAAGACCTTCTCCGCAACTCCCGGGTCGATCCCATGACATTGCTTAGCCCCGTAAATCAAATGAAACCATATGAGATCCCCTTCTGATAAATCCCAATCCGCTGATGCGATCTCCTTTTCTATCTTCAAAGGACGGGTACAGGAGAGCGTGATGCTCTCACCATCCCCCTGTGCGATAAGCCCTCCTCTGGATTTTTTGACCGAGGTATGGGCCATGGCATAATTGAACCTGGGTTCAAAAACGACCTTTATCCGCATACCTCCTTTAGTCATCTTTACTAATCGATACAGTTCATGCTTTACTGCCTCCGGTTCCTCTTCATCACTATAGGGCACTGGCATGAAGTCGATCAGTTCCATTAATCCGGATCTTGTTCTGAACCTGGTCTTTAAGATATTTGTGTCCGGCAGATATTCAGCAACCGAATCATAATCTTCTGAAGGAAAGATAGAGAATCGGCCCCCCTTTTTATCGTCAAGAAGTGCCCCGAATATGCTCGGATCATCGATATGAGGGAAACACAGCCAGTCGATTGAACCATCAATGCCAATCAGGGCGATGGAATGTAAGTTGCCGATGATGCCGTAATCGCTGATTTTTTTATACATCGATTATCCATTCAATAACAAAATGCATCAACAAAAAGGCCTTCAAAAAACCGGAAACCTTGCAAAGAATGTTCTCTGCATTTATGTAATATGCGATTGAATTTGATTACCTCGTAAAAAGTCATGCATTGAGTTATTGCGAGGAGCCGAAGGCGGCGAAGCAATCTAATAAATACAAATGGATATCCATACCTGAGATTGCTTCGCTTCCCCCCACACTTCGCTCGGGGCTTTGGCTTACTGCAAAGGCATTTTTGGGACTTTTTACGAATCCATCAAATTTAAAGCTGCTCAGCACAGATGAAAGGATCAGCCCGACGAAATCATAAACCGGACTTAAACAGATTGTTTGAATGATACGAAAAGAATATGATCTTTATATCTTTTCAATGATAACCTTTGAAGGGAGGGGATGTCAATCAAGGATGGATTCGTAAAATGACCGGAAATGGTTTGAAAAAAAATAATGATTCAAGTAACATGGATATATTGGAAACATGATTTCAATCACCATAATAAGGAGGGAAGGATTATGGCCGGTTGTCACGATATGAAAAAGGGTGAGATTTACATGTGTGAGGATTGCGGGATGGAACTGCAAGTCATAAAGGAATGCAAGGACGTTGGAAAACCTGCTGCGGATTGCTCCTGCCACAGTGAAGAAGAGTCTTGTACAATCGAATGCTGTGGAAATCCTTTGGTTAAAAAGGGATCATAGGACTTTCTTTTTGAAATATCCCGGATAATGGATCGCAGGATGACAACCTTTTTTTAGATTGATGGATGTGTAAAACTGCCTGTTTCAATTCCTGTTTGTTGTTATACTGATAAGGAGAAAGACGTCTCTTTGAAATGGAATAAAACAAGGTTGTAATGACCATTCAAGAGGGAGAAGGCATGGAAAAGCCCGTAAAGATCTATACTCTCAGCACATGTTCCCATTGTAAGGCCACCAAAAAGTTGCTGGACGACTGCCATGTGGAATACAAATTTACGGATGTGGATTTGCTTGAAGGGGCCGAAAGACAGGCCATCCTTGAAGAGGTGAAAAAGCTGAATCCCAGATGCTCCTTCCCTACAATCATTATTGGAGACAGGGTGATTGTAGGATACAAGGAGGCCGAGATCAGGGAGGCCCTCGGACTATGAGCGAAGTAGAAAAGTTATACGAGATGTTAAAAAATATCCAGGAGTCGAAGGGTTACCCATTTAACAAGGACAAAGAGAGGGTTTTTGAACTCCTGGAGGCCCTTCTTCTGAACAAGAAACGTTATGGCTACATGTCCTGTCCGTGCAGGCTGGCATCCGGGGACCGGGAAAAGGACAAGGACATCCTCTGTCCCTGTGTTTACAGAACACCTGATGTAGCGGAATATGGCAGTTGCTACTGCAACCTTTATGTTTCGAATGAATGGAACGAAGATAAAATCCCCCACCCTTACGTGCCTGAAAGAAGGCCCATCGAAAAGATGCCCTAATTGGCATTCGCTGAAATATTCCAGATGATACAATTCCAAAGTCTTCTTAGCCGTCAGACATTTTGATTCTCCGTAACCGTTCACCGAATTTCCCTATTCTCATTACGAGGGTGAGCCAAAGCCCCGAGCAAAGCGTGGGGGCCAGCGATGTGGCAATCTCAAAAACGAGTTTGCTTCGCTTGCCCCTTTTTACACTCGGGGTTTCAACTCACAGTAATGACTCTCAATTGCAAATATCGTAAACGGTTACAATTCCCCTGACCAATTCTGACAACCTTGTAAAAGGTCCCGGAAATGTCAGGGGGATGTCAAATCGGTCTCACTTTGAGGGACCTTGAGGGGATGGATCAAAGAAGGCCGATAAATATAAAGAGGTATTATCCTGAAGGGATTTCTGCCTGCAAAGAGATAATGAAGGGAAATCAACGCCGTTTTCCGTAAATGTGATGATAGAGAGTAAATAATGGGGTCTTATTTCGTACTACCTTTCAGTGGATATTCCATGTATCCCCTCATCAAGCCGGGGGATCGACTGGTTGCCAAACCCGTTCACGCCCATTCCCTCAGGGTGGGTGATATTGTGGCCATCCCGGGTCCCGATAATGGACATGACATGGTCCATCGACTCATTAATGTATCACCCGATGGCAGAGGGATGACCAAGGGGGATGCCATGCTGAAGCCGGATCACAAGCAGGTCGAACTCACAATGGTTAGGGGCAGGGTTGAGGCGATCATCAGGGGACGCCGCTTGATCCCCATTTCGTCAGACCAGGGACCCGATATCAAAGGATTATATGGAAAGCTCGGTCAGAAAGGCATCTCTTACAGCTTTTTGAAATTAAAAAACAAGCTTCTATTTAATCAACTCCTTTCGAGGGATCAAAGCAAGAGACACAGCAAGGAAAGGGCCTTTATTCTCTCCACACTCCGGGGGAAGGTCCCGCCAGATCTTACGTCACCCGACTGGGATGCATTAACGGAAATGGCTTACAGGGAGGGTGCGACAGGGATTCTTTACATGCGGCTCAAGGAGCAAGGAATCCCGGATGCCGTGCTTCTCCCATTCGAAAATTATCAACGCAATACCACCTTTATGAACCTGATCCATATAAGGGCAGTGGAAAGGCTGGAAGAGGCCTTAAAGGGAAAAGGGATCCAGGTAATGACCTTTAAGGGGGTCTGTCTCCTGGACATCGCCTACCCGCAGTTCGGGATGCGTTTCATGGACGACATCGACCTCATCGTGCGGCCGGAAGACCTGGAGCCATTTATGGGGATACTTCGCATTCTGGGTTATGAAAATCCAGGGCCATTATCCCATCTATTCGTCAAAGACAATGTCACTATTGATCTTCACACCCATGCCCTGCACACAGATCGCATCGGAGGCAGGGGGGCCCTCTTCCCCTCCGGGATGGAGCCGCTTTGGGCATCCGCCATACCCTGGAAAAGCGGTTATCAGTATATCAAGCGGCCCGATGACGCAGACCATGTCCTTCTCCTCTGCCTGCACCTCTTACAGCATTCCTTCTCCAGGCTCATCTGGTTGGAGGATATCCGCCGCCTGTTGGATCAAGGGGACCCGCACTTCTGGGAAAAGCTCAGAAACAGGTCCATCCTTTTCAAGCAGCGAAAGTCCCTTTCCTATACCCTCTATCTCCTGAGACTGCTTTTCAATTACGAACCTCCCCAGGAGTCAGTACTCAGCCTCTTATCTCAAAATATCTCCAAGGCTGAAAGGATGCTTCTGAACATCTATGCCACGGGCACACCGCTCAATCGCCTGGGCGTCCTCCTGGAATATTTCAGTATAACAAGATTCAGAGATCGAATCCGATTTGGTTGGGAGACGCTGTTCCCAAAAAACAATGTCCTTAACCAGGAATTTGGCGTGTCTTCAATAGTTGAAAGGCTTTTCTTTTACCCTGGGCGTTTTTTTGAATTGATGAGCCTTTTGATCAAACTGATGCTCTCGATCCCGGGGGCAATGATCCGATCCACAAGATGTAAAAGGATAAAAAATACAGATGAATAACCATCTTCAGATCATAAAAAGGATCATGGAAAAAGGCAGATCATACATCCCGGCATTCATAGCCCTTGCAGGTATGAATGCGGTCCTGGTACCTGTGGAATTCTATGGGCTCCTTCTTTCGCGAAAGATGATCGATCGAGGTTTCCTGCTCCGGAACTGGCCTACGATCAAAGGGATCATATTGATCCTGTTTGGCCTTTTTGTTCTTCGAAGCCTCATCAATTACGCAAATGCAATTTTGTCCACGAATGTTCAGCTTCGAATGAATCAGAGATTCCAGAACGAACTCTTCTCCCATCTTTTGCATCTGCCTATGCCTTTCTTTATGGAAGAATCCACCGGTCAACTGATGTCACGCCTTCTGGATGATGCCACACTTTTTTCAGCCATCCTAAAGGCAATCTTCCACAATGCACTTCTCGACCCGCTGAAACTCCTCCTCCTGACAACACTTCTTGCATATTTCAATCTTCGCCTCTGTTTGATTATGGTGGTTTCAACCTTTTTTACCTTTCTGGTGATCCGCTGGATGGGGCATAGATTACGCGAAATCTCAAAAAGGACTCAGGAGAAGAACGCAGCCATATATAGTTTTGTGGCACAGATATTCTCTAACATCGAACTGATCAAATCAAAAATCACAGAAAAAAAGGAATCCGAAAGATTTCATCATCACATTGATGAGTTCATCGAACTGGCTCTCAAGACCTTAAAGATTTCACTCATTGCACAGCCCATCTTACAGATCCTGAAATATGCCACCCTCGGCATTGTGTTCATTTACGGAAGCTGGATGATATCAAAGGACATCCTGACCATCGGTACACTCACCATCTTCCTGGGAGCGACCTACCTCTTTTTCAATACACTGAATTCCCTCGGAAATACCTATGGAGATCTGAGTGAGAATCTGGCCCGCATGGAAATCCTTTTCTCGATTCTGGATACCCCGCCAGAAGGGTCCGAAAAACAAACTTCCGTGATCGTCACGCCCCATATCAATACGATTGAATTCAAGCATGTATCCTTCGGATACCATCCCTCACAGCCGGTCCTGAACGATCTCTCCTTTTCCGTGAACAAGGGAGAGACCCTGGGTATCACCGGTCAAAGCGGCAGCGGCAAGACCACCATCATCCGCCTCCTGGTCGGATTTTATGAACCGAACACAGGTGAAATCAATCTGGACAAGGTATCCCTTCGCCACTGCGATCTGGCTACTCTCCGGCAAGCCATAGGGATCGTCTTTCAGGAAAACCTCATATTCAATGACTCCGTCAGGTACAATATCGAATATGGCCTCGGAGATATCCCTGAATCAAAGATTATTCAGGCTGCCAAAACGTCCCAGGCCCATGAATTCATCCGGGCCATGCCCGGACAGTATGAGACCATCATCGGTGAACAGGGGAAAAGGCTCTCAGGCGGTGAAAAGCAACGATTGGCCATTGCCAGGGCCATTGTGGCAGAACCCGAGATCCTAATCCTGGATGAAGGCACCTCTTTTCTGGAGGTGGAACAGGAAAAGGCCATTCTAAAAAGGATCAGGCATATGAGAAAGGAAAAGATCACCATCATTATCTCACACCGGCTTTCAGCCATGGAATCGGTGGATAGGATGCTGACGCTGGATAATGGCCGGATGATCGAGACAAATTTTCGGGCACTGGCAGGGATTTCTTATTGAAGATTCAAATTTTTGATTGATAACGCCCTCCAACGTTTCAAACCCGATTAACCGAAAAGTATATAGGTTTTTTCCCTCTGGATCGATAACACTTTGCAAGGAGGTCATACATAAAATGGCAGAGCAAAAGAAACCGGTTGCCAATCCTTCAATAGTGCTCAGAGAGGAGTTCGATGACTGGGCCATCCTTTTTGATCCTGATTCCGGTCATGCCTTTGGGCTCAATCCTGTGGGCGTGTTTATATGGAAACACCTGGACGGAGACCATACCATCGAGGATATATACAAAGAGATCAGAGCAAAATACAAGGACATACCACATAAAACAAAGAAAGACATCAAAGATTTTGTCCGAAACCTTCTGGAAAAGGGTTTAACGGGATACGAGGCCTAAGACCGACATGAAAATCATGAAAACACCCAGGTCAGTGGACATTGCCATAACGAACCAGTGCAATCTCCGGTGTACATATTGCAGCCATTTTACAAGCGCCGGTGATGTGGACCAGGACCTTCCTCTGAAAGAATGGCTCCAATTCTTCAAAGAACTGGGCCAATGTGCGGTCATGGATCTGACCCTCGAGGGCGGGGAGCCATTCTGCCGCAAGGACCTGAGAGAGATCATTCAGGGGATCGTGGAAAATCATATGCGCTACCTGATACTGAGCAACGGGACTCTGATCACGGAGGATATGGCCGCCTTTCTCTCCTCCACCGGCCGGTGTAACGGGGTGCAGGTTTCTGTGGACGGCTCGACCCCGGCCACCCATGATGCAAGCCGGGGGCAAGGCACATTCTCAAAGGCCATCCAAGGGATCAAATCCCTTCAAAAACAGGATATCCCTGTTCATGTCCGCGTGACCATCAACAAATACAATATAGGGGACCTTGATGACATTGCGGATCTGCTTTTGGACGAGATCGGCCTTGAGGATTTTTCCACCAATGCCGCCTCTTATATGGGCCTTTGCCGTCAGAATGCCGGGAATATCCAACTCAGCATAAAAGACCGCTCCGTGGCAATGGAGGCCCTTTTAAAACTTAACAAAAAATACCAGGGACGGATCAATGCCTCAGCAGGTCCCTTGGCTGATTTAATACATTGGTCCGAGATGGAAAAGGCCCGCAAGGAGAATCTGGGATGCATGCCCGGGGGGGGATTTTTAACCGGATGCGGTGGGCCGATGAGCAAACTGGCCGTGCGGGCTGACGGTGTGATGGTCCCCTGTATCCAGTTGAGCCATATCGAACTGGGGCGGATCAACAGGGATAGTCTCCAGGAGATATGGCAGTCGCATGAACGACTCGGGAGGCTCAGGCAGCGGTTTCAAATCCCTTTGAGCCGATTCGACTTCTGCAAGGGGTGCGATTACATGGATTATTGTACAGGGAACTGTCCTGCACTGGCCTATACCATGGTAGGGGAGGAGAATCATCCCAGTCCCGATGCCTGCTTCAGGCGATTCCTGGAGGAGGGGGGGAGCCTGCCGGATGAAAGATAGATATCCGTTGAACCAGATATATTTCTATCTGACCGAGGGGTGCAACCTGCGATGCCGTCACTGCTGGATTGCACCCAAATACCAGACGGAATCCCAAACCTGCCGGACACTGGACCCGGACCTTTTCCAAAAGATCTTGAATCAGGCAAGGTCATTAGGGATCTCAGGGGTGAAATTAACCGGGGGTGAACCGCTTCTTCATCCCAGGATCCCCGAGATCCTGGAGATTGTGCGTCATGAGGCCCTTCAGCTCACTGTGGAGACCAACGGGGTCCTCTGTACGCCGGAGCTTGCCCGTGCCATGGCAGACTGCAAGCATCCTTTTATATCGGTAAGCCTGGACGGCGCCGATGCCGGAACCCATGAGTGGGTCAGAGGGGTGAGCGGCTGTTTTGATGCCTGCCTGGAAGGCATCCGGAATCTTGTTAGGGCAGGCCTTCATCCGCAGATTATCATGACGGTCATGCGCCGGAATAAGGAGCAGATGGAGCCTGTGGTGCATCTTGCAGAGCACTTAGGGGCGTGTTCGGTCAAGTTCAATGTGGTCCAGCCCACAGCCAGAGGGGAAAAGATGCACCAGTCCAATGAGGCCCTGAGCATTGAGGAGCTTCTGGATCTGGGGAGATGGGTGGAGGATACCCTCTCTGTCTCGACCCGTCTGTCCGTTCGATATTCCCATCCGCCGGCCTTTCGTCCGCTGGGAAGCATGTTTGGAGAACAAGGAGACGGATGCAGTGTCTGCGGGATTCTGAATATTCTGGGGGTCCTGGCTGACGGTTCCTATGCCCTTTGCGGTATCGGCGAGACCATGCCCGATCTGGTTTTCGGCCATGCGTCATTGGACCCCTTGGAGGAGATCTGGAAAAATACCCCTGTGCTCTTGGAGCTCCGAAAGGGTCTTCCCCAGCGTCTTGAAGGGATCTGCGCTGACTGTATCATGAAGGGGATCTGCCTGGGAAGCTGTATTGCCCAGAACTATTACCGCAGCAAGAATATCTGGTCACCATTCTGGTATTGTGAGGAGGCATTGAACCAGGGCATCTTTCCCGAGAACCGGATGAGCACCAACCCATATCCCCATTGTAAAAAAGCAAACAAACCTATGAAAGAAAAGCACCATAAAGGCCAAAACAAAAGGGCCTTTACTGGGCGTAACACAGAAAAGGCAGGGATACCGAACAGGTATCGGTCTGCCCGGAGGGGAGATAACCATGTCCTTACCATATGAGAAACCCGTCCTGGTCCCATTCCGGTTTGATCAGACTCAAGTGGGGAGAGGGAAATGCGCAACCGGCTCCGGGGATTCCGGGAATTGCCAGCCCGGAACGGCACCTGCAGGGAAATGCCTTTCCGGTACGGATGATTTGGTGATACCAAAAAAATGCGAACCCGGGGCAGTCGCATCAAATAAATGTACTGCAGGTGGCGTAAACTGAATAAAAAAACGCAATCAAAAAAGGGAAAGGGATACCTGATCCGCCTGGCCGATGGCCAGGTCTGGCATATGACTGCCTCCGAAGAGATCTCTCCCTGGGTCGGGAGGCTGGCATCCATGATGGAACTCGGAGAATATCAATCCAAGGGATACCCCAGGCTGATATTCGTCCGGGGAAGATCAATCGAAACACCGGCTAATTCAATGGCACAAAAAAATCTCCCCGAAAAGGGCTGGGGCAGCAGAGACTTCAGGAGTGTTCAATTATGGTTCCATCCGGAGGTGCCGGATGTTATCTGTGAAATCGGACCCGGCTCCGATCATGAACTGGACATTCTGAGGATGTGGCTGTCCCTTGATCCTATTTATCAGAGGGCACAGGAATCGGGTGGCCTCCCCTTTCATGCGGCATTAATCGAAAGGGATGGGATGGGTGTATTACTGGCTGCCCCCGGAGATACGGGGAAATCTACCTGTTGCATGCGAATTCCACACCCATGGCGGGCCTTATGCGATGACGAGGCCCTTGTGGTGCAAAATGATCAGAAACAATATCTGGTGCACCCTTTTCCGACCTGGAGTGATTACCTCTGGCGAAGATCGCGGCGCACATGGAATGTGCAGCATTATGTCCCCTTAAAGGCACTGTTCTTTCTGAAACAGGCTGAGGTGGATGAAGCGCTTCCCATGAAGGAGAGCCAGGCTGCATTATATGCCAACAATGCAGCGATACAGGTATCACGCCGTACCTGGCGACATATGGATCGAACGGAGGTCACGGTCACCAGAAAAAGGCTATTCGAAAACGCCTGCCAGCTCGCCAAGGCAATCCCGGCATTCATCCTGAGCGTAAGCATATCCGGAAGATTCTGGGAGGAGATGGAAAAGGTCATTGAAGATAGATAAACGAAAAAAGCCGGCAAAAGTGACATCCATGAACTTCACAGGTCCGAGTATGCGTCCCATACTCAAGCATGGAGACCTGCTTCAGGTCATTCCCTATGACGGGCAAAAAATTCATCCAGGGGATGTTATTGTTTTTGTTCCTCCGGAAGGGGAGCAGAGGATTGTTCACCGCGTCATCTCAATCGGCTCCGAAGGCATCCGGACCCGGGGAGACTATTGCACGCATATCGATCCTTGGATACTCAATCCTCACCATGTCATCGGACGGGTAATCTATGCCATCCGAGGGAAAAAACAGCAGAGGATATACGGAGGATTTTGGGGGTGTTTATCTGCCATGGCTGTCAGGGCTTTTCATCTGACAGACGGCATCATATCTTCCCTGTTCAGACCAGTCTATTACTGGATGGCCTGCAAAGGCAGCATCAGACGCTGGACTAAAGGTCTTTTCCAAACCCGGGTGCTTTCTTTTAAAAGACCGGATGGCACGGAACTTCAGATTCTTATAGGGAGACGCGTTGTGGGAAGGTGGCTTCCGGGCAAGGATGGGTGGCATATCCGGAGACCCTTCCGTCTCTTTGTGAATGAGGCATCCTTGCCGGAGAATCCCTCCAAATCATCAAAATAACACTCGCTTTTTTAACTTCTCAGGGTTTGACATAGGCATGGAATCCATATTAAATGGGTGAAAAATGGAGGTAAGGGAAAGGATGAGATGTATCCTCATCATTCTGGATGGTATCGGTGACAGGGGCCAACCGGCCTTTAAAGGAAAGACACCCCTTCAGGCGGCATCCACGCCAAATCTGGACAGGCTTGCAGGCCTCGGTATGTGCGGCCTCTATCACAGCAGCCTTCAGGGCATCCCCATGCCCAGTGAAATCGCCCATTTTCTCATGTTCGGCTATGACAGCGATGAATTTCCCGGACGGGGGTTAATCGAGGCCCTGGGGTACGGCATCCCGATGAAAGATGGGGATGTGGCGCTCCTTGCCCGGATCTTCTCCGTCTCCCCCTGGGAGAATCTTTTGGTACTCACCCATGAAGATCCTGAGATCGATAAGGAGACCTGCCGGACCCTGCATGACGAGATCAGCTACTTCAAGGATGAAGCCATTGAGATGGAATTCCATCCCACCCGAGGGATCCAGGGGATACTCCGGATGCGTGGGGAGGTATCCGCCCGGATCACGGATTCAAACCCCATCCGGGAGGGAAGGCCACTGATGGAGGTATGTCCGTATTTGGAAAGCATCCAGGATCCGAGTGCAATCAAAACAGCCAGGGCATTGAACCGGTATCTTTTGTGGTGCCACAAAAGACTCGCCGCACATCCGGTCAATAAAGAGAGAACAAGAAAGGGCCTCCTCCCTATCAATGCTCTGGGGACCCAGAGACCCGGAATCAAAGGACCGATTGTCCCCTTTAATGAAAAATGGGGGCTCAGGGGGCTTTCCATTGCATCGGGTCCCGTGTTCTGGGGGCTTGCGAAATCCATCGGCATGGATATGATCAAGGAAAAGGACACCCGGGACCCGGGGACCGATTTCAGGCTGCGGCTTGCGCATGCCCAAAAGGCCCTGGATTACGATTTTATCCATGTTCACACGAAGATGCCTGATGTGGCATCCCACACCAAAAATCCCGATTATAAGAAACAGATCATAGAGCAGCTCGACAAGGCCCTTTCCTTTGCTGTGGATCATTTTGTTTCCGATCCGGAGATACTGATTGTGGTCACAGCGGATCATGCCACTCCGAGCAGCGGTCCCATGATCCATTCGGGGGAAACCGTCCCTATCCTTATGGCCGGGAAGAATATCCGGAAGGATGCTGTAAAAGCATTCGATGAGGTCGCCTGTGCCTCTGGTGCTCTGGGGCTTGTCAAGGGAAAAGAATTGATGTACCTCGTTCTGAATCTCATGGACCGGGCCAAGCTGAAAGGGCTCATGGACTCCCCGGTGGACCAGCCATACACGCCGGGTCCTTACAGACCTTTGAAGATCTGACATATCCGGATTGATCTTCATCCTATTTTTAATCTTTCCCAAAAAAACTCAGAGACGCTTTCCTCAGGCAACATTTTACACTACTTTGATCTGAAAAGCCCTGGCCTCATCCGCCCACTCTGAAAACCGAAAATGCTATTTTCCCCGCTAAAAAGGACCCATAAAATCATTTTATGTTGACATTTTTTAACTACAGGATAGAATAAAAATACACTATTTTTCTTCCCATTGATCAGATTCAGAGGCCCTTTAAATGGACTTTCTGAGGGTTGAATGAGCCAAATTCTGAAGATGGAAACCTCGTCTAATCATAATTAGCTTTAAAGATTTTGCATATATCTTAAAATCAGATCATCTTGCGATTGTTGAAAGTGGAAACATGAGACTGTATTATGCTGTTCTTGGGGAGAACGGGGCCGAATGCCTCATTCTTCAAATAATTTAAAAGGGGGTAAACAAATGAGTAAGAAAATAATGATTTTTTTATTTTTAATTTTGCTCCTTTTTTTTATTGGAGAGGGATATGCCAGTGGGGAAGCCAAAAGCATTGCCGATATAGAAAATTCTACTTTTGGTCTATTATTGCAAGAGGATATTACCAAAGAAGAGATGGAGGCATTTGAAAACGAATTAATGGAATACATGAAGAGCACTGATTCTGAAGAAAGGCAGAAGTTGCTGGATTCTGTTGCCGACCTTGTTACAAGTGTTGAAACTGTAATATCAAGCCTCTGGGCAGAGGCGCTCACTGACGGGCTGAAGGATCCCAATGCACCATCAATTGATTCGAATAAAAAAAGGATAGAAAGGCTCAGGCAGGTAAAAAGCAGCCTTCAAATTGTAAGAATCAGGCTGAGTGAAAAACTGCCCCTTGATAAAGGATGGGTTGAAGAATTTTCAACAAATTTTTATCTCGGCTACGAAGGGACCTCTGTCAGCGGGATAAAGGAGAAGGGAACAGCAAGAACAGAAATAATGATTTACAACCAGATTAGTGGTCCATTAGAGAAATCGGGAGATTGGGGTTTTCATGTATTCGGAAATATTTTGCTGACAAGTTCGGCCGAGCAATCAACAGAAGATGAGAATCAAGAACCATCGATTGAGCAGGCAATTGAGGTAGACCTCAACTTGTATGTGCCTTGGGGATGCAAAATACAATCTTATGGATTATTGGCTGTTGGTCCAATCGGTGGCGCTGCAATAAGAAAGATTGATGATGTGGATAAATTTTCCAAAAAATATCTGGGAGGATTGCGTTTTGCTCACAGCCCTGAGTCATTTTTTGATGTCCTTTATGCGAAAACACAAAATGTGGAAGGCGACCGAGTAGAAATCCGTGGTCAGATACCAGTAGCGGAAATGTTAAATGGTAGAATTTTTATTGGGGGATCACTGAACTTTAGCACTGGTAGTGAAGGCCAAGAGAGTGATAATGTTCGTATGTATATCGCTTGGCAGGTAGACTTCAGCAACATATTCGCAATAGATTAAAATATAACTTCCATATAGTCATAAGACCCGTGATTCAATGAGATATGTCTTGAATGGAAAGCTTTACCGAATTAAAGCATCCTGAAAATAATCCCTAAAAGTATGAAGAGAGTCGGTTTCTAATATATACACATGGGACATCCCTATGGTCAATACTCCATCATCCTTGGAAACACTCAGCCGGGACATGTTCGAAACCCTCGCCCGGACGTTTCCCATTGCCTGCGCCACGGACGAGTTTTTTTATTTCCCGCAAATCCGGCTCCCTGAAGTCGAATGGGAGGCATGGGATGATTTTTCCGGGGATAGCGTCACTGAAACCATTCGAAGGCTGTCCGCCTGGGAGGATGCGCTCGATCTGCTGGCCTCGCATCCATCTGATCCGGATGAGCAGATCGATATCCGCCGTCTTCAAAAGATGGCCCGGACCCTCAGGGAACAGCTATCAGAAGTAAGATTCTGGGAAACCCAGCCCACGTTCTATCTGACACTCGTGTGTATCGGGCTGGCCGAGGCACTGGAGGCCGAGGACCCGGCTGCAAAACGCAAGCGGACAAGAAACCTTCCGGCCTTTCTGGATAAGGCAGGCTGCAATCTGAAGCGCATGCCTGTGCTTTTTCGGGACCTGGGTCTGGAAATGCTATCTGATACCAGGGATTATCTTTTGAGCCTTCAGGAAATACTCCCTGAAATCCGGCCCGCATTCAAAGCCCTGGAACGGTTTGATAAGGCGATCCGGCAGGGATCAACCCGTGATGATTTCATCCTGCCGGATGAACTCCTGGAACGCATCATCCGCTCTCATATCCATTGTGACATGGATATCAGGGAGATCAATCGGACCCTTGATCAGGAAATCAGGGAGATGCAGGAGATCATGGAGCAGGAAGCGGGAAATCTTCTCTCGAAAGGAGCCTCTGGTTATCATTTAAAAGGTTTGAAAGAGGCACTCGAAAAGATCCCCATGCCGCCATTAGGAAAAGAAGGGCTGCTCGGACTTTATAGGGGGGCAGTCGATAGCTTGACCGAACACTGTCTGGAGCAGGGAGTGGTTCCGCCTGATCTGCCATCCTCCTGTCCGGTCCGTGTGGCGCCCATGCCATCCTATCTCTCGGCAATCCGCACGGCCTCCAGTTACAGCATCCCCCCCAAACATCCCCCTTCAGGCGGGACATTCTATATCGTCAATACCCATATGCCGGATGAGGCCAAACAGGGATATCAGCTCGAGTACCGGATGCTTTCGGCCCATGAGACCTATCCCGGACATCACCTGCTGGATTCGTTCAGGTGGGGTCTTGAACGACCCTGCCGAAGGGCCGTCGAACAACCTATTTTCTATGAGGGATGGGCCTGTTTTTCGGAAGAGGTCATGAGGCTCACAGGGTATTTTTCCGGACCTGCCGACCGCCTGCTGCTGGCCAAACGCAGGCTTTGGCGTGCCATCAGGGGCAAGGTGGATATCGGCCTTCAGACCGGAAGCATGGATTTTGAGACTGCAGCAGGATATCTGGGCAAAACAGGGATCGGCATGAAAAGGGCCCTTTCTTCGGTAAGAAAATATCCGTTGAATCCGGGATACCGGCTCTGTTACACCCTGGGAATTCGCCGTTTTCTGAGCCTTTTTCAACGCTATGGCAAGAATCACTTGAAAAAGTTTGTACATACGGTATTATCTCAGGGAGAAATCAATTTTGCGGACCTTGAAAAAATACTCGAGAACATCAATCACAGGACGCCGCCTGCCGCCGGTTATTAGTGATCAGCAGATCAGAAAGGGGAAGGAGCTTGGATCAGTTTCTTGGATATCATTCGGAATGGAACCTGGGAAGCCCGGGAGGCTGGGACTACCAAAGGATCACACAGATTATCGGCAAGACTATCTGGGAATCCCACATCCGGAAGAACTCTCCGGATATCCATCTGGACTTTGATCATGCCTTACTACATCCTCTGAACGGTTTCGTGAGCATGCTGCAGGAGGCGCATCATTCGAGGGAAGGTTCGAATCCCGGTTTGATCGCTGTGGTTGCCGAGGAGGAGACCCTGGAAAATGTGGTGGAAAACAAAAACCTTGTTAAGCGCCTGAACAGCATCGATGGGCTGAGCGGTGCGCTCATGGCGCCCCATGAGTTGGAACTGCAAAACGGCATTGTTTGCTGGCATAACCAACCGGTATCCTTGATCTTCATGGACTTTAATACGGATGTGCTTCTTAATCTGCACAGAAGACATGGCCTGGCCCCCTTGCTGCAGGCGGTCAGCGAACGCAGGGTCATCAATCCCAGGGGCACCGAACCCATCAATGCCAAGAGCATGTTCGAGGTGGTCACCGACCCCGGCAATCCGGAACGCTTCCACACGGAGACCATCCAACGCACCCCCTGGACACGCCAGTTTTATCCCCGTCAGACCCTGGGTCCGGATGGTGAATCCATTCCCGAACTCGTGGAATGGACCCGGTCGAACTGGGAGCATCTCGTGCTCAAACCGGAACGGGGATATTCCGGGAAGGGGGTGAAGGTTGGCGGGATAAACCGGGATATAGACGAGATCATCGATCTTGCCATTGAAACGGGAGACTATATTGTCCAGAAAAAGGTGCCCCTGGATCTTTGGGGAGAGATGATACCTGAACTGGATTTTGAGGATCAAGAGGTCAAGGCTGCCCGGTATCAGACGGATTTCCGGAGCTTCTTCGGTCCGAATGGGCTGTATGGTTTCCTGGGCAGATACGGGGGTGTGCCTACCAATGTGGGCAGCGGTGGTGGTGTTCAGCCGCTTGCAGTGCTGCGCTCAGATCTGAGTGTGGGTGAAGCCACCAAACGGATCAACGATGCGATCCTGAGGATGGATTTCGGCGATGTGATGGATGCTGTCGAAAACCAGAAAAAGATGGCCATGGATCACGGATTGATCTATCTTCTGGGTCCCATTAAGATGGCTTTGCGACCCCGGTTGATAACTACCGGACAGATGAGGGCCATCGGAGCATACTGCGCCGGTATCTGGGCCGATTGCCGGATGATGGAAAGGATGTGGCTCGCCGGGGAACTGAATGTCAGAGTAAACCTGGACCCTGAAGAGCTTGCAATCATCAGGTCTCAGCCATGGGGAGGCTCGCCCGCCATCTTTGCCTCGGACGGTCTTTTTAGTTTTGGCGCCCATATCCAATGAATATCCCGGTGGATCATAACTGGTGGAAGGATCTCTTCGACGAGATCTATCTCCTTACGGATGCCCGTTCCGTCTGTGATGAAGGTCTGACCAGGCAGGAGGTCGATTTCCTCGAAAATACCCTGGGGTTTGACAAATCCGCCCCCATTCTGGACCTGTGCGGGGGACAGGGCAGGCACTCTCTGGAGCTTTCCAGACGTGGTTTTTCGAATGTAACAGTGCTGGACTATTCCGGATACCTGGTAAACCTGGGTGAAAAAAGGGCCAGAGAGGAAGCCCTCAATACCCGTTTCATTCAGGGGGATGCCAGAGATACAGGTCTGCCCGGACAGAGCTTCCTTTTCATAATCATTATGGCCAGTTCCTTCGGATATTTTGCGGATGAAGAGGAAAACAGGAAGATACTCAACGAGGCATTCCGACTGCTCGCATACAACGGGACGCTGCTGCTGGATCTACCTGACAGGGATTATGTCCTGCAGAAATTCAGGCCCTTTTCCTCCCATAAGGTGAACGAAGAGATCTATGTCAACCGTGAGAGGGAATTGGGTGCGGATATTATCTATAGCAGGGAAATGGTTATGTCCGGAGAGAATGGATGCATCCGGGACAGGACCTACTGCACCCGTCTTTACACCCATGAAAAGATCTCGGACCTGATGGGGTCTGCAGGTTTTTCCTCGATCACCTGTATCAGGGATTTCATGAACCGCGAATCCGCGGGAGACTATGGCTGCATGACCAACCGGATGATCATTACAGGGAAAAAGGATTCGGGGAGATCCGCAACGCTCGATTCCGGAGGCAATTATTAAGTATCCGATATGATATTAAAGGGCCTGCCAGCCTTTATTGATTTTTCAAAAATATGAAACATTCATTATCCATGTTCTCGCCACTGGTTACTTCTACATTTAATTCTGCGGAACATGACTGCGATCCCGAACTCGCATCTCTGACCAGAACAGTAAACATCCTTTTTGCGGAGCATGGGTTATTTGTTTTGATCGTATAATCCTCCGTATCCCCAGAAATCTCGAAACAGGCTGTTGTATTCGGATCAAAGGCCGCTTCTGTGAGTTCGATATTGATCGCGGATCCCTTTGTTAGAGGATTCCCCAGGCTGTCCGCCACAACAATGTAAAACACTTTTGATCCGGCGATATCTACAGTAGGGGCACCGGAAGGATTCACTGTAGTCCTCAGCGGGGTCGGACTGACCGGGATATTTCCGCGCCCGAATTCCGAAATGGGAGGCATTTCATCATAGATCCATATCTCTGAATGACCTGAAAAAAGGATCTCACCATCGCCCCAGACAAAGAGTCTTTCATCCCACTGCCCGTTTTCCGAATCCCACTGATTCTCGTTGGGAAACAAAGGGAACTGATCCCGGAAAGGCTCACCCACATCATAGGCGCCATTCCGGTTATCATCGCGGTAAGGCTCGGGTATATCGTGGCAGCATAAGAGGAAAATGTCCTCGTCATCGTAAATGCCATTGGAATTCTTATCTATATAGCTTTCCTGTCCCATCGTGTAAGCCATAACCGTAACGAAGCCATCGAACGGTTTGGGATCCTGACTGGTCAAGGTTGCCTCGGCATGTCCGGACGCATCCGTTGAAGCAGTGGCAGTAATTGATCCGGATTCTGCTGTAAAATATACTATGGTCCCTTCAGGCACAGGGTTGCCGAATTGATCCGCCAGCCTAACGGATATATCGGTCGTTAATCCATCCCATACAATACCGGCAATATTTAATTCAGTGGCAGATATGCTGAAATGATCGGCATCCGGAAGACCCGAATGGATGGCCAGCTCTCGGGAGGTGGTTTCCAGCAGGATATCATCCAGTTCCACCCGGGCCACCACTGCAACCGTTCCTGAGACCCTCCCGCTGTTGAGGAATGTGCTTACCATGCCGTTCTGCGTGTAATCATAATCATAGCTCAGATATTCATCCCCGCTGACCCCCAGCAAGGAGAACTCCACCTCAATGCCATCCTCAACCGGTTTGCCCAGAGTATCTTTTACAATGAATGAGACCTCCACTGTTTCAGTCCGGCCGGAACCTTTAACCCCGAGCACCTTCTGACCGAGTGAAATATATTCAATGCTGCCTGCGGAGCTTAAGGGTTCTATCTGCAGAATCAACTCCTTTTCTATCGTGCCGCATCTCACCGTAATGGTTGTAAATCCTGTGGAATTACCGGCGGTAAATGTGACCAATGCCCTCCCCTGCTGGTTCGTAGTGGCAGAGAGCGGAATGGAGGTACCCGGCATATTTGAAGAGAAATAAACCTTTACCCCTGATGAGACCGGGTTTTGATCTGTATCATAAATGTTGGCGATGATGGTTGAGTTTCCATTCAGACTGACGGCCTCCGGTGTGGCTATAATCTCGATCTCCTGAATTGAGGAAGTACCTTCAAAAGCCCCGGCCTCAAAGGAAGGATCATTGATTGGTTCGTTGCCGCAGCCCGTAAAAAGGGAAAAAACAAGAAGCGTGATGACGATATAAGCCAAAGGTCCATATGAGAAACCATCCCCTGCCCTCTTTTTCCAATGGAAAGTCAAAGGAAATATACTCATTTCTTTCCTCCTCGGTGTTTTGAAGAATTTATATTTATTTATAAAAAATCCGGGATCTGTCATTAAAACTTTTCAGATGAGAAAGGAATAAAAATCCAATAAACAAGAAGTATCTTGAAGAATAATCGATTTTTTTTAAAAAAAAGAAACTTTAATATAATTTTACGCAATCCTGACCGATATTGTCAAGGGATGGGCATCAGGGCAATCAGATAAGGTATGATCTTATATTGATCACCCGGATTAAATCATATTCCCGGATCGAAGCAAAATCCTCTTTAATCTCTTCTTTAAAGCATTTACATGAAATTTTTCAACTAATTATTTGTTTTTAAGAACTTTCATCCCTCGGTGTGATCGAAAGATCATGGTTGTTAGACATGATTTGATTTTCTTTGATTACGGGTATATTTTAAAAACATCCTTCCCTGAATCGAACCCGTTCGAGAGGTATATAAAGGGATGTTCACATTTTGAAATGTCAATATACGGAGAAAAGCAAAGATGAAACGATCGCCTCTGACGCATGAAAGGATTTTCAGAGATCAGGCATTTGCTGAAAATTATGTCAGAAGACACCGGAAGATGGTGGAAAGATTCGGCTATGAATATGCCGGAAAGCTATCTTCCCGCGGTTTTAAAAATGGCAGGATCATCGATGTGGGTTGTGGATGCGGAGGAACGGACATGGTGATCGCACACGATTTTCCTGATTGTGAGATTGTGGGGATTGATCTTTCCGAACCACTCGTTTGCCTTGCAAACCAGGCGGCTCAAGCTGCCAATCTGGAAAAACGAATGATATTCCTGATGGGGGATGTCCATCGGATCCCATTTGATGATGCGTCCTTCCAGGTGGTACTGAACATCAACATGGTTCACCTGGTGGAGCATCCCATACAGATGCTGAATGAGATGGAAAGGGTCCTTGCCCCGGATGGTCTTCTTTTCATAGCTGATTTGAGACGATCCTGGCTTGGCTTTATGGAGAATGAGATCAAATCGTCGCTGACCGTTCATGAGGCTGAAGATCTGATAGGCTGTTCGCAATTGAGGAATGGTGCTTTTTACTCAAGCTTACTCTGGTGGCGGTTCGAGGCATAAAAGGTAAGGGAGAGTCTGCTCCTATTTTTGATCCGGAATGACCGGGGGGATCAAGGTGCCTTATAAAAGGATTCCTGGGTTCAAGGGAAAACTCTATATTCCGGAAATGAACAAAGGCCCAAAAAAACATGACTGTAAGGATTGCTATTCCTGTCAGATGTGCAGCGACGCCAGATGCAATTTGTGCCTTAAAAAGAGGGCATCCAAGCGTAAAAAGGGGGAAAATCTTCATGAAAACGGTTAGTGCTTGGGTCCTATTGTGTGTCGGCATTCTGATCGTTCTCGTCAGTTTCGGAGTTTACTATCTGCAGAGAATGGCTCTGATCGGAACGGCTTATAAGGCAAAGCTGCTTTGTTCCGGCGTTTTCATATCCGGACGGACACCGGATTCATTATCGAACCGGGACCTTCTGGTTGACGATCTGTCGGTTCTCAGGCTTATCCATGCGGATGTCGATTATAACGAACGGTCCGTCACAGCCTCCTTATTCGGTCTGTGCAAACGAAAGGCCATCTTTCGTGAGGGTCTGGGTAGCACCCTGGTGATCGATTCATCCGAAGACCAGATCCGTCAGCAAAAAAATCCCTTTCAGGGAGTTGATCAAAAGGCTTTCAAAAAACAAACGCATCCTTCTGACTGGCTTCAATCTGCAGTAGAACTGCCTGCGGAGATCGATAGTGTGAAGTTTGGCAAGGTGATTGAGGATGCCTTTTCAGAGCCCGATCCGAAAAGAGTTCGCAGGACAAGGGCCGTGGTTGTCGTTTATAAGGGTCAAATCATTGCAGAACGTTATGCGGAGGGTTTTTCATCCGATACCCCTTTATTGGGCTGGTCCATGACAAAGAGCGTCATCAACGCCCTGGTCGGGATCCTTGTGATGCAGGGGAAACTCTCTCTTGAAGACCAGGATCTTCTGCCGGAATGGCGGAAAACAGAGGCCCCCGGAAGAGAGATCACAATGGATCAACTGCTGCGCATGAAAAGCGGACTCCGATTCTCCGAGGATTATTCCAATCCCTTCAGGGATGCGATCTTTATGCTTTTGGGCACCGGAGACTCGGCTGCGTATGCAGCAAGCAAGCCTCCGGAGGCAAAGCCGGGCAGCCGGTGGGTGTATTCCAGCGGGACCACCAATATCATTTCCCGCATCATCCGGGATACTTTTGACGGCAAGGAGTCTGAATATTTATCCTTCCCCCGCCGTGCATTGTTTGGTCCTATCGGGATGCACAGTGCTGTGATTGAACCCGATGCATCCGGGACCTTTGTGGGTTCATCCTTTATGTACGCAACAGCGAGGGATTGGGCGCGTTTCGGTCTGCTTTACCTGCAGGATGGTATCTGGAAGGGAGAGCGAATCCTTCCGGAGGGCTGGGTGCAATACAGCACCTCACCCACACCGGAATCGCAAGATGGATGTTATGGCGCCCACTTTTGGCTGAAGGTCCCAGACTCCTTCAGGGGCGATTCAAGCCCCGCACCTTCACTTCCTCAGGACATGTTTATGGCAGCCGGACATGAAGGCCAGTTTATCACCATCATTCCATCCCGGGATCTGGTGGTGGTGCGCCTGGGATTGAGCCGGCTCCCGGAAAGTTGGGATCATGAAGGGTTTATTTCTCAAATACTGGGGGCCATTGGAGATGAATCCGCAATTTGATCAGACCATTTCATCATCGGGTAAGATTATAAAAAACAGCAAAGGAGGGAAAAATGCCTGATTTAAAAACACTTATTCTGGAGATCCTGAAAAAGCCCCAATTGGCTGGACTGGCAAGTATTACAGAGGATGGCAAACCATGGGTTCGGTATGTTATGGCGGTGGGTAGCAGTGATATGAAGATCCGGTTTGCCACGTTTATCCATGCACGGAAAGTCAGCCAGATCAAAAAAAATCCCGAGGTCCATCTGACCTGCGGGATTTCGGATCCGCATAACCTTTCGCCTTATCTTCAAGTCCAAGGAAGGGCTGAGATGACCACGGATAAAGAAGAGCGGCATCACTTCTGGAATGATGAGTTGACAGCGATTTTCCAGGGACCTGATGATCCCAACTATGGGATCATTATTGTAGCACCGTATAGGATTGAATACTGTTCACCAGGAAAATTTGAACCCGAGATCTGGCCTGAGGAAAGCAATTCAAAATAAGAACTTCCGGGGCCGAAGACTGGAAGATTGCATTAGGACCCCTATTCTATGCTATAATATTTTATATAGATGTTGTCGACGATAATGGCAGATTCGAAAGCCATTTATATAAGCATGTGAGGCTTATAAAAACAATCCCTAATATCCGGCAGGATGAAATTCATAAAAAGATTTGATCTTCTGCTGTCATTCTGGTCAATCTGGAAGCCCTCCAAGGCGTATCAGGTAGGACTGCCTGTCTTTCGTCACCATCTAAAGATAACGATATGCTTGAAAAACATTTACTGCTAACAGATGCCATCATCAATCTTCTGCTTGGTGTGCTTCTGATATTTTATCCAGTGCCGGTTGTAAAGTTCATAGGGATACCATTGGTTGAAAAGTCATTTTATGTTAGCATTTTAGGCGCGGTCCTGTTCGGTATCGGTATCGCACTTCTAATTGAAAAAAATAAAAAAGGTCTGGGATTTAATGGCCTTGGTCTCGGCGGCGCCATCATCATCAATATCTGTGGCGGCATTGTTTTGGCCTGGTGGATATTATTTGGTTCATTAACTATCCCTTTAAGGGGTTACCTTGTTCTCTGGTTCCTTGTGGTAATCTTGATGGGCATCAGTCTGATTGAACTGATCGCATGCCTTAAAAAGCGCAAGGCTGCAAACAGGAATTAGAGCACATGCGCTTCATAAAGGCATGGAATACAAAAAATTAAAGCAATCATACAGTAAAAAACCTCATTCATCACTCAAATAGGAGAAGATACTATGGCGGATAAGAAAGCAGATCTGGCCGGACCCGGCATCGGCGATTATTATGAACTCGAAAAGATCCTTCCCCAGGATTATGCCTCTCTTTTGACACCCAAAGAAACACAAAAGGCCATATTCGAGGCCAAAAACTACATCGAGGAGAATCTGTGCAGGGAGCTCAATCTGATTATGGTAACGGTCCCATTGATCGTGGATGTGGAAAGCGGCGTAAACGATCTATTGGACAGGGATGGCTCACGCACACCCATCCAGTTTCATATTTCAAACGACCATGAAAAACACCCCATCGATGCCCAGGTGGTTCAGGCCGCTACCAAATGGAAGCGTATGGCCCTGAAACAGTTGGGGATGGAGATCGGTGAAGGCCTCTGTACTGACATGAAGGCCGTGCGCAAGGATTATTTCCTGGATCATGATCACAGCGCTTACGTGGACCAGTGGGACTGGGAACTGGCCATAACGGAGAAAGAGCGAAACCTGGATTTCCTGACTCAGGTGGTCAAGAAACTCTGGAAGGTCCTCAAGGGTGCAGAGACCCACGTTAAAAAGATCTTTCCGCAATTGAAGACGAACAAGTATCCGGACATGCCGGAAGAGCTTACATTTCTGCATGCAGAGGAGATCCTCGACATGTATCCCGACCTACCCCGCAAGGAGCGGGAGACCATGGTCCTGCAAAAGTACCCTGCCATCTTCATTTACGGCATCGGCTGGACGCTCGAGGATGGCTATCCTCATGAGCTTCGGGCCGCGGATTACGACGATTGGGTCACAGAGACCATCTCCAAGGACGGCAGGCTCATGCATGGCCTGAACGGGGATATCCTGGTATGGAACCATGTGACAAAACGCCGGCATGAGCTGACATCCATGGGCATCCGGGTCAATGCAGAGACACTGAAAAAGCAACTGGAGATGACCGGCCAGACGGATTTACTCCGGATGCCGTATCATCGGGCTCTGATAAAAAACGAGATACCGCTGAGCATCGGCGGCGGTATCGGTCAGTCACGCACATTCATGCTTCTGCTGAAAAAGGCACATATCGGTGAAGTGAGTGTGACTGTTTGGCCGAAGATATTAAAAGATATGTGTAGAAAGAAAAACATCCATGTGCTGGATTAAAACAAGAGGTATATGTGTATGATGAGATCACGATTCAGATGGGAACGATGGAAAAAATTCGTTATTTCCGGTGTTTCCGTGACTATGATCAGCATTGCCTCCGCCTTTGCCATGCTCGTATCCATGTGTGGCGAGCGGGAGGCCGTGCTGCAGATATGGCAGCATTCCACCCCTTTCCTTATGGCTGCAAAGATATTGCGCCCTGAACGGTATTCATTGAAGTTCATGACATTGAATATAGCGCACGGGCGAAGGGACACCCCTACCCAGATTCTACAAACCGAGGAAACGGTCAAAGAGAATCTGGATGAAATCAGCGGGGTGCTCAGAAGGGAAGGAGCGGACATGGTCGCCCTGCAGGAGGCGGACGGGCCGTCCTTCTGGAGCGGCCAGGTCAACCACGTGGGTTATCTTGCAGAAAATGCAGGTTATCCATTTTCCGTGCGGGGAGAACACGTGAAGGGGATAAATCTCTCATATGGCACGGCATTACTGTCCATGCTGCCCCTCAAAGAACCCCTTTCCATCACATTCGATCCTTCTCCACCTACACTTTCCAAGGGATTTGTGCTTGCGACCATTCCCTGGCCGGGTGATTCCAATGTCGATCTGGACATCGTTTCAGTGCATCTGGATTTCTCCCGTAAATCCGTTCGTCAGAAACAGGTCCAGGATATGATCAATAAATTGTCCCCGCGGAATAATCCCATGATCATCATGGGAGACTTCAACTGTGAATGGACAAACAAGGGATCGGCTCTCCGGACACTGGCAGAAGAGCTAAATCTTAAAGGATATCAACCGCACAATGAGGATATGAATACCTATCCTTTATTGAAAAAGCGGCTGGATTGGATCTTGATTTCCCCTGAATTGGAATTTGTGGCATATAAGGTCCTGGCCGATACACTATCCGATCATCTGGGAGTGATTTGTGAGGTCAGAAAAAAGGGGTGAAATCCTCCCAGCGAACGGCCCGGAAATCGAATGAACCTGACAGACCATTTATTTTGAACCTATTGCACCCTTCCGGGCACCTGATTATATCCATCATGCCGGTCCGCTCGGGAATATTGTGCAAACTGCGGAGGATTCTATGAATCAAAGGAGATTCATATGATATTCAGAACCATACTGCTGGCATTGGCCTGCCTGTTCCTTGGGGCACATTTTTTGAGAATCGGGAATCTTCTGTTCGTACTGTTGTCCCTATCAATGCCGTTTTTATTGTTGATCAGGAAGCGATGGAGTCTGATCGTCCTCCAGTGCTTCACATACACAGGTGCAGGGATCTGGGCATACACGGCCATTAATCTGATCAAAAAAAGAATGGCAAGGGGGGTGCCATACGGCAGACTGCTGGTCATTCTGGGAGCGGTCATATTGCTTACTCTTTCTGCAGGATTATTATTATATACGGCCTCAGTCAGAGAAAAATACCCTCCCGGGAAACCCTGACCGTTGACGAAAACAGGAAGGGAGAAAACTTGCCGGAAGCCCAATGCACAAATCTTCCGAATAATTAAATAGAGGGGAATAATTTCGGATACCATAGTCATGATATCCCTAGAATGGATAAGCCGGTTGAAAGGGATATCAGGAGACCCGACACCCCGGAATCGAGGGGATGTGAGATAATTTCTTAGTGAGGAGATTAATTATGGCAAGCATCATTCAAATCCATGACGGAGTGGCGATAAAAAGGTTTCCTATTAACAGGCCATCGATTAGAATCGGCCGCAAACCGGACAATGATATCTTCATTGACGATAAGGTGGTCAGCATGATACACGCCGAGATAGAGATGGTGGAGAATCCGGATAAGTCCGGGACGAAGGCATATTTCATTAAGGATCTCGGAAGTACGAACAATACCTATGTGAATGGAAAAAAAATCGCGCATCGGAGATTGAATAATAATGATTTGATCCGGATCGGTTTGAACGATTTCAAATTCGTTGAGGAAGAAGAACAAGTATCTGAAAAAACTGTAAAAATTCGTAAAAGCTGGATCCCGGGCATATACTATACCAAGGAATAAACAACTCAAAAATCCTCATTCCCCCTTGCAATTTACCTCAAAAACATGTTATGCAATTAATGCGGATGATCCTTTTTCATCTGACATCATGTCTCCAAATCCAATGCAATTCTTAAAACTGAGGGGGGCATTTATGCCAAAATATACCATACCTTGTTTGATTGTAGTTTTGATTGCAGCACTCTTTTTATCCGGATGTGCAATGACAATGACCCCGGCGGTGGGCATGTTATACACCGATGTCAAAGGCCCCCATGTGGCCACAAGCAACCCCGGTTTTGCAAAAGTAGGGACAGCCAAGGCCGAATCCATATTGGGGTTGATTGCCACTGGGGATGCCAGTATTGAAGCAGCAATGAAAAATGGTGGGATAAAAAAGGTCCACCATGTGGATTATCACACCAGAAACATCCTGGGAGTTTATGCCGAATTAACGGTGTTTGTTTACGGAGAATAAAACAGAAGTGCATTTTGAGGAGACATGATACTAACCTATCGCCAGAGTTGGCTGCGTAAAAAGGGCTTTTGCCCTTTTTACGCAGTCAGCTCAACCATGGCATAAAGCTTTCCAATCAATCCATTGATCATATGGTAGTTCACCGGATTGATCAGAGTGTTCACAATCCGTCCATCGGATAATCACCGGGTATGATATCGACTGAAATTATCTCCCATTGAAATGATGATGTGCCCGTAAAAAGTCATTTAATTAGTCATTGACTGGTCCATCAAAAGACGACTGTCGACTTTATCCAAACAGGACAAACGCCTTTTAGAAATGAAAGGAAAGGAATATGGCCATCTTGAAACAGGTCAGACCCACAGAGCTTTTCATGGGTAAGCTCAGACATGGGGCCGATCTCCTGGAAGAGATTACGGACATATGCAGGAAGAAGGGCATCAGGCTGGGAAGAATCGAGGCATTTGGCGCTGTGAAAAAAGCCAGGCTGGGTTTTTATAATCAGAGATCCCGAGAATATCAGTCGTTTGATCTGGATCGCCCCCTGGAGATCACCAAGCTGATCGGCAATATCTCTTTAAAAGACAATCATCCAATGGTCCATGCCCACCTGACACTGGCTGATGAAGATGGATCGGCTTATGGCGGCCATCTTATGCCGGGTACAGTGGTTTTTGCCTGTGAAATCGTACTGCAGGCCTTTGATGGACCTGGATTTGAGAGAAGATTGGACAATGAAACCGGCCTGCCGTTATGGGAAATGGAATAATTATTCTGGGATCTCCAGTCAAATTCAGTCTCCGGATATGATTCAATTCCGATCCCATTCTGTGATATATTAATACATGTGACAAATACCCCGATAATTCTCTGCTGTCTCGCTGTGCGTCATTTATTAATCTGGAGGGGATTTGACTCACACTCGTATTGATTATGTCCATCGGGGCTTAAATATAATAAAGATTTCACAAAATCAGATGCTTCAAGCATTTTCATGATCGAAGAAATCAAAGCAAAAAACGGGTTAAAACTCCTGGTTGAAAAAAGGCGTATCAATGATCTGACCGAGATATCCCTTCGAATGGAAAACAAAACAGATTGCCTTTTGCACTGGGGGCTCTCCCGTCATGTTCAATCCACTTGGGAAACCCCTCCAAAATCACTCTGGCCCGAAGGCACAAAAATGTTCGGGAGATCGGCCCTCCAGACCCCATTCTTGAAGCAAAATGGGGAAAATCGCATCCTGATCAGGCTGGATCGATCAGTGGATCATCCGATTCTGGATTTTGTCCTGTTCTTTCCTGAAGATGGTCGATGGGACAATAACCAAGGAAGGAATTACCGCATTAAACTGCCTAAACCCGCAGGATTGCCCCCCTCTGATCCCCGAATCCATCCCGGATCCTTTGAATATTCGGAGATTGCTGAAGAAATCATTCAGGCAGAGACCGGAAGGGATTCATGGACGCTCATGCACCGGTTCAATCTGTGTTATCACTTGCTGGACAAGGTTGATAAACATCCGGAAGGATTGGCGACCCTTTTCGTATGGTTGCGTTTTTCCGCCATCAGGCAACTGACATGGCAGCGCAATTTCAATACCCAGCCAAGAGAATTGAGCTATGCCATGGATCGCCTGACACAGAGGTTATCCGAAATCTATATCAGGAGTGAGCCGGAAAGCCGGGAGTTCATCCGTTTGATATTCACAACTATGGGACGGGGCGGAGAAGGTCAACTAATCAGGGATGAGTTTCTGAACATCATGCACAAACACAAGATTAAAGAGATTGCCGGCAGCTTTATGGAGGAATGGCATCAGAAGATCCATAACAACGCCACACCCGATGATATCATAATCTGTGACGCATACCTGGCATTCCTGAGAAGTGATGGCAATCTGAACCTCTTTTACAAAACGGTTGCAGATGGAGGCGTCCCCAGAAAGAGACTGGGGAGTTTTGAGCGACCTATCCTGGCCGATCCGGAATTCTATCCGGATATCAAAGAGGCATTGATCCTTGATTTAGAGAATTATTTAAAGATCCTCAAATCCGTCCATTCAGGGACCGATCTCGAAACAGCCATCGATTCTGCGAGGGATCACCTGGATAAAAAAACATTCGGCCTGCTCAATTTCATCTGGCTGCACCGCAATGCTCGCCCGGAGAAACTGGAAAACCTTATGGCCAAGATCGCCCAGGTGCGCTCCCATTTGAATCAGCTCTTGCCTCAGGACCGTGACTCCGAAAGGATCAGGGATCTGATTCTTCTGGATCTGGCGCTCGATGCATTCCTGCGCTCTTTGATCGAGCGGCATATTCATACTCGTCTGAGCGGGGATCAATTGGTGGATATGATCGCCGTGGTGGTTCAAAACCTCATCATCTCTCATAATGGGCATGAATTTCAGGCCTGTTTTCATCACTGGATGCGATTAAAAGAGATGCCCAACTTTGGCAAAGACTGGTCACTCCATGCTAAGTCCGTCGTGGACAGGCTTCTTCGCACCATTGGCAATTTCAACGACCGCTATTACCGCATCATCCAGCCCAAGGCCGAACATCTGGGCAACGCATTTCAAGCCGATGAATGGAGCATTACACTCTTTGCCGAGGAAGTGGTGCGGGGAAGGGCCGTATTCATACTCTCGATGCTTTTGCGTCACATCGAGCCGAAGCTCCGAAAGGCCGCTAACCTGGGCCAATGGCAGGTCATCAGCCCCGGGCAGGGGACGGGTCGTGTAAAGATGGTGGATCAATTAAGATACATCCAGGGCAAGACATTTTTGACCCCCACCGTCATTATTGCGGATAAGATCACAGGAGACGAGGAGATCCCTGAAGGGGTCACAGCCCTTATAACACCGGATGTGACGGATATCGTCTCCCATATCTCGGTCCGTGCCAGGAATAAAGGCATCCTTTTCGCCACCTGCTATGATACCGGAATACTTGAACAACTCAGATCATCCAAGGGGCGTTTCATTCATCTCAGATCCGCTCCTTCGGGTGAGGTAGTTGTCATGGAAGTGCAGGAAAACCAAGAGATTATGCAGGCTTCTGGGTCCAAGGCAGAAAGTGCGAATCCCATCCGGCCGGACTTTACCCTCAATCCCATCCCTTCAAAGGACTTCAATGACAGACGGGTCGGGGGAAAATCCCTGAACCTGAAAAATCTGGAAGGAAAAATGCCTGAATGGATTCATATGCCCGCTTCTGTAGGAGTGCCCTTCGGGATCTTGGAAAGGTTGCTGGAAGAACCCGAGAATCAGGCTGCTTCGAAACGGAATCAATCCCTTATACCCAGGATTCACGAAAACCCCGGAGAGATCCTCGATGAGATTCGAAGGAATCTGCTGGGCCTGAATCCACAGCAGGGATTCATATCATCCCTCCGGCATGTCATGGAAGACAAAGGGATGAAATGGCCTGAAGAGTGGCAGAATGCCTGGATGTGCATTAAACGCGTATGGGCATCCAAGTGGAATGAAAGGGCCTATCTGAGCCGAAAGGCCTGGGGCATTCCGGACAAAGACATCTTTCTGGCCGTGCTCATCCAGGAGGTGATCGAGGCGGAATATGCCTTCGTGATCCATACGGTCAATCCCTTCACAAAGGATCGAAACGAAATTTATGCCGAGGTTGTGCTCGGCCTTGGAGAAACCCTGGTGGGAAACTATCCTGGGAGGGCCCTTGCCTTTTCCTGTAATAAAGAGAAACCCGGACCCCGGATTCTGGCATATCCCAGTAAAAGCACTGCTCTTTACGGAGGCGGGCTGATTTTCAGGTCTGATTCAAACGGAGAAGACTTGAGCGGATATGCCGGCGCCGGTCTCTATGACAGTGTAATGCTCCCTCCCCCTCGGAAGGTCCCCCTGGATTACACAAAGGATCCTCTGTTATGGGATGAAAATTTCAGGACGGACCTTCTCATGCACATCTGCGAAATCGGCCTGGCAGTCGAGAGGGCCTTTGGCAATACACCCCAGGACATCGAGGGCGCCTGCGCCAAAGGAGAATATTATGTGGTTCAAAGTCGGCCTCAGGTGGGTTTAAAGGGGGCGGGGTTTGGAAATGAGTCAGAATAAAAATACCCGGATTCGAATCGGCAACCAGACCGCCTTTGTGGTCAATAACCCCATGATTCCTTTTGAATATGCCGTACATAACGGCTTCGATGCATTCGAGTGGTTTGCTGACGGAAAGGAACCCGGCAGGGATTTCAGCCCAATGGACATGGATGAAGGGTGTCGCCATTATATCAGGGATACGGCCCGCACCCATGATATCAGGCTCTCCGTCCATGCCCCCTGGTGGGCTGATCCCTGCAAATCCAAAGGCCGTGCATTGATCATGAAATCCCTTGCATTTGCAGGGGATATTGATGCTGCGCTCTTCAATATCCATCTTTTTCCGGATAAGGGAATCGAGACCTATATCAGGTCCATGACGGATCTCATCAACAGCACTGCAAAGATGGGACTCCAGCTTTCCATAGAAAATACCCCTCAGACACTGCCCGAGGATTTCAATCGGATGTTCAAACTCTTTAAAAACATAGGCATCCAACAAACGGCACATGTGGGGATGTGTCTGGACCTGGGACATGCCAATCTGTGCGATCCGACACGCAATGATTATCTGAGCTTCATGGACAGGCTGGATGGAGAGGTGCCCATCATTCATATCCATCTCCACGAGAATTATGGCGATCGGGACAGTCACTTGACGGTTCTTACCGGGCCCTCCAAAAAGGATAAGAAAGGGTTGCACGAGTTTGTGAAGCGGCTCAAAAAACGCAATTTTTCAGGGGCCATAATTCTTGAGCAATGGCCGGACCCACCATATTTACTCAACCAGGCCCGGGACTGGCTTCGGAGATTGTTCGAAGACGAGAGTTGCCGGTTTGGGCACAAAAGGGAATAAACACATCAAAGAAAGGGGGAATGGCGATGAATGTCAAGTCACCAAAATTGACAGCATTCGCATTATGTCTGGCAATGGTTGGATTGTTTCTATCGAAGGCCATGGCTTCTGATATGATTCCCAGGATAAGCAAAGAAGAACTCAAGGTGCTTATTGACTATACGGATGTGACCATTCTGGATGTGCGCACAGACAAAGACTGGAAATCCAGCGAATTCAAAATCAAGGGGGCAGTCAAGGAGGACCCCGGGGCTTTCAAATCCTGGGCCAATGGATATCCAAAAAACCAGACCATCATCTTATATTGTGCCTGTCCCAATGAGGCAACAAGTATCAGTCTGGCAAAGCAGCTTATGGAAAAGGGATATACAAAGGTTTACGCGCTCAAGGAAGGCTGGACAAAATGGCTTAAAGCCAAATATCCTGTTGCTAAAAAATAGTTGTATATCAAGTCATGAGGAGAAAAAAATGCCATTGATCAAACTTCAGACCTCAGTCCATATTTCAGATGATCAGGAAGGGGATTTTATCGTGTCCTTGTCCCGGATCATTTCTGAATGCATTGGCAAACCTGAAAGATATGTCATGGTCACCATCGATGAAACACCCATCATGATGGCCGGCGAACCCGGGAATGCCGCCTTTGCAGATGTGCGAAGTATCGGTGGGCTGAATTCAGATGTAAAGGCCAGGCTTTCGCAAAAGATTTGTAAATTGCTCCAGGAATCCCTGATGATTCCGAATGATAGGGTTTATATCAATTTCGCAGACATATCGGCTGATAACTGGGGATGGAATGGGTCCACCTTTGGATAAGGATCTTTTTTGATCTCAAACATGGAAATCTGTTATAATATTGAATAACTTATTGAAGTGGATTTATTCGCCATAGTGAACGCTTCGTATTTCTTTTTTAAACATATCTAAATCAACGCAATATCAAACTGTTTTCAGAACAAGTTGATTAACTCTGTGTCCTCCGTGCTCTCTGTGGTTTAAAAATGTTACCACAGAGGACACAGAGAACACGGAGTATTTTGTAAACATTGGATTTTAGCCTGAACCGGTCTATAATCCATCTGAAATCAGTTCGATTATACAAATCAACAAAAATTCGTCTTCAGGGGAAAGGATTCCAAGGAGAGGCAATGACTGAAAGGCTTTATAAAATAGTTTTCGAAGGGGAGATCATGGAAGGTCATGTCCAAGAGGAGGCTAAAAAGGCGCTTTCCAGGATCTTTCAATGGGATCTGGAAAGGATTGATGAACTCTGTTCACTTACCCCTTTGGTCATCGCCGATGGAGTAGATTATCAGACTGCCATGAAATATAATGAGCCTTTCAAGAATGCGGGATTCATATGCAAAATCGATCCTTCTGAAAAGATGAACGCCTCTTCCGTGCCATCCCCACCCAAAGATCCGGTCACATTAAAAGCTCAGAAGGACGAACTTTATAAATACTTCTATCATGTTTATTCACAGGCAAAAAAAGACACAGGCAGAAGACACACACTTGTCATGACATATATTGTCATGATCCTCTTGTTAATCTCCTCTTTCATGATTGCTGCTTTTATGGAGGAATATGTCTTAGTCATTGGCATTGGTGTCTTTGTTGCGTTTTTTATAGGGATCATAGGGCATCTGATCAATAAGAAAAAAAAGAAAAGTGCCTCTGTAAAGGCAGCCCGATTGTTCGAAAAATATATTTCTCTGGAAGATAAAGAGAATCTTCCACTCTTTCTCGCAGCTCTGGTAACATGGGCGGAAAATATCCCTTTTTTTGACCATGCGAAGGAGGAGATGCTCTCTGTCTGTGATGAGATCGCTATTGTCAATTCCAAGGATAACGAGGCGTTCAAAGGATATCTGGCAAAACTCAGCGAACTGGATGAGCAGAATTCCGGTTGATTGAATCCACAGGGACCGGACCCATTGGACAAGGGCCAGGTCCAATAACCCTGGATTGACCAAAAAGGATTTTGAGACGTCTATTGACGATTGCGGTATAGTTTGGGATCCACTGCAGCAGTCATCCTCGCCTCATCAAGTTTTTCTTCCAAAAACCTGTAGATCTTTTTTGCCGCCACCTTTGGATCAGACAATATATCCCGGTGATTAATATAGAGGACCTCAAACCATGGCTTATCAAGCACAACATGTTTTATCTTCCAGAGATGGCTCTCGAAATTCCTGATCATCCCTTTACCGCCATCCGGGTCTAACGGCTTGCCCCGGTTTACGAGCATCTTGTTCTGAGAGGCGATCACCTCTTCAAGATTGCGTTCAATAAAGATCACCTTATAATGATTACTTTCCGGCAGGTACTTCAAAAAGTAAGAGACGATCTTGACTGCCTTTCCCCGCAATGGCTTCAACCATGATTTATCTGAATCTTTGTCCAGTTCCTTGACCCTTTCCAGTTCATAATAACCCTTTGGATTGTCGTCATCCGCAGTCCGAACGCCATCGGAAATGATCTCCATGCCTCCGGCCTCCAGCATCTTCATCAACATGGATGTACCGGAGCGCGGCAGACCGGAGACAATGACTATGGGCTGACCGTATTTGATCTTATTTAAAAGGGATTTAAAGGCCATCGGTAAATTATAGATAATTTTCAACGAAAAGTACAACTCATTTGCCTTTGAATTTTCCTTTTTATATCCTTATTATATTAAATACCAAAAGTGAGTTGTGAGCGCACAGGCAAGTCATTAACACCAAAACGAGTCGTCATTGTGATAGATTTAGATCGAAATAGTCTCAAAACTGGGTTACTTTGATCTGCTCTCAAGAACATACTATAATATCGAATTATTTAAATTGTTTACTATCATGTAATAAACGGATTGCAAAGATCATGAGAGGTCATATAAAGGATTTTCACATCTAAGAGGGGCATGGTTATGCATGATTTTTTGGTAAAAAAGTATCGTTACTTTTTGAAAGACAGTGTTCGGAAGACGATCGATTTTTCCCAAACCGATCAAAGCAAGGGCGTACCAGCGCCTCCTGTTGAAAAACCATTCCCCCAGGATGCGAAACGAATTGATCTGATTCCGAATACAGCATGGAAAAACATCAAAAACGTTGGAATGATATCCGCCATAGAGCATCGTAAAAGCCGAAGGGATTTCCTTAATGAATCCATGAGTCTTGAGGAACTCTCTTTTCTGCTCTGGGCCACTCAGGGAATCCGGGAAAAATTCGATAAAAGCACCGCATTAAGGACAGTACCATCCGCAGGGGCCCGCCATGCATTTGAGACATACCTGTGCGTTTTCAATATCCAGGGCCTTGATGCGGCCTTTTACCGATATCTTCCGCTGGAACACCAGCTTCTATTTGAATTCAAAGAAGAAAATGCAGCAGAAAAGATCACGGGAGCGACATTCGGGCAATCCTTTATCGGAGAGAGTGCCGTCACTTTCATTTGGACAGCACTGCCCTATCGTATGGAGTGGCGCTATAGCCTGGCGGCCCATAAGGTCATAGCCCTTGACGCCGGGCATGTGTGCCAGAATCTTTATTTGGCATGTGAATCCATAGGTGCCGGAACTTGTGCGATCGCCGCTTATAACCAGGAGGCAATGGATCAACTCCTAAAGATCAACGGAGAAGATGAATTTACAATCTACCTAGCACCTGTCGGTAAAATTAAAGATTGATGGATTCCTTTTCAGTGAATAACGGCAGAAAGATATTTTTACTCGCTTTCTCTATTTTCTTTCTCTTATGCGGCTACATGAGAATCGCAGAAGCCCAACAGAAATGGTCCATTACTGCCTATGGTGCCTTACTCTCAATCGCTCCAATCGAAAAGGCCCTGGTCAACTTTGACGATATCGAAGAATCCTATCAATTTGTTGCTCTGGCTTTGGGAAGAGGGATTGGCTCCTATAAGAAAATCCATTTCGAGATGGAGGGCCAGATTGTCAAACACCTCGGGGATCAACATCATATGGAATTTAATGCGGCCATTATTGCCCGCTTGTTAAATTTCCCATGGGAGAATACGAGTCTTGCCGTCGGGGAGGGCCTCTCCATGGCATCCAGAAAGCCCAAATTCGAAAAAGAGATCCATGAAGGCAAAGCCTCTGCACTCTTGAACTATCTGATGTTTGAATTTGCTTTTTCATTGCCCGACGCCCCAAGATGGAAAGTGATTGCACGACTTCATCACAGATCCGGAGTGAACGGGCTTTTCAATGACATCTCAGGAGGATCCAACGCCCTGGGGATGGGGATCAGATATAAATTTTAAAATGAACCACTTTCATCCAGACCAAAACAAACAAGACTCTTCAGAGATAGTGAAGATTACATGGATCGGACTTGCCGTAAATATCTTTCTTGCAATACTTAAATTTACAGTTGGTTTCCTGGGTTACAGTCATGCGGTTATCGCCGATGCCTTCCACAGTCTATCGGACATGGGTACGGATTTTGCCGTGCTTTTTGGTGTCAGGCTCTGGTCGGCCCCGGCCGATTATAACCATCCTTATGGTCATGGAAGGATCGAGGCGATCTTTACTTCGATCATTGGCATTGTTCTCGCAATCTTCGCAATCGGTATCGGCTATAACGCCCTTGCAAACATCCCGGTGATCCATTTAAAACAGCCGAAATGGATTGCCATTACAGGATCACTGATATCCATTATACTCAAGGAGACATTATTTCGATTTACAGTATCCGTCGGAAAACGGACCAGATCCTCTGCAGTGGTGGCCAATGCCTGGCACCATCGCTCAGATGCACTGAGTTCTATTCCGGCATTGATTGCGGTATCCCTGGCTGTAATCAATCCAAAACTGGCATTTATCGACAAGGTAGGAGCACTGATTGTATCCATCTTTATCCTCAAAATTGCCTGGGACATTACCCTGCCCTGCCTCGTAGAGCTATCGGATTCCAGTGCACCCCAGAGATATTACGAAAAAATCGGCTCTATCACCATGAGCATCAACGGAGTTATGGCGGTTCATGCCATTCGCACCAGAAAATTCGGATCGGGGCTGCATGTGGACCTCCATGTCCTGGTGGATGGGAGAATAAGCGTAAAAAAGGGGCATGAGATCTCGGAAGAGGTGAAGCATATCCTTCTGGAAAAAATACCCGAAATCCTGGATGTGGTCATCCATCTGGAGCCGTATAACTGGGACGAATTGAGCAAACCCGACCATCAATAGGGGAGGAAAACGATGAATATGGAAATCTTTCAGGGTATGGATGCCCCGGCTCTCAAAAAATATCTGGAATTTCTTCTCTGGCATTACAGGGTAGTTGACGCCTTCTGGTTCATCTATGTGGGTGAACGTTTTGACCAGACAACTTCTGAAGAAATCAATGAAAGGGTATGGGCACGCGTGAGCAGCATGGCGGCTAAGGATCTGGTATCCAGATTCCAAATCCAGGAAAAGGGCCTGAAAGGATTTGTAAAGGCCCAAAAACTCTTCCCATGGTGCATCATTGTCGGTTACGATATCTGGGAATCAGAGAATGAGGTGATCATATCCGTGCCCTCTTGCCCCACCCAGGAGGCCAGATTGAAACGAGGACTGGGTGAATATGTCTGTAAGGAGATGCATCGTGAAGAGTTTACAAACTTTGCCCGGGCTATTGATGATCGAATCAGAGTGGAATGCCTTTTTGCCCCCCCGGATCCCCACCCTGAAAATATGTTCTGCAAGTGGCGCTTTTATCTTGAAAAATAACAATTAAGGCTGTTGTATTCTGCAAAATCACCTCAAGGCATACACCCTCCTATCTTACAGAATCCGAGTCCATTAAATCACTATAATCTTTATCCATGATTTTGACGACATAATAGATATATGGGATATCCATAACCCTTAAGGTGTGCTTTATTTTGCTGTCATTGCGAGAAGGCCGAAGGCCGACGTGGCAATCTCTTTTCATGTCATTGAGAGGAATGATATATCAAGCCAATCTGAGATTGCTTCGGGCTATGCCATCTCAATGACAAATAAAACAGCCTCTCAATGACAATACTGGCAAAGCATTTTTTATTGGCCCTATGCAAAGCGCAGGGCTTTATAAATGAGTAAAAAATAATGAGGATTAAGACTTATCTGAATTGAAAGGAGAAGGAAAGGAGAATCCTATGGAACAGATCGATTTTGATGCCTATTCTCCCGCGCAAATGGCTGCGCGGGTTGAAAAGGCAGGGATAACAAAGGGGAATCTGGATTTTTTCTCCACTTTTGTGCTTGCCATGATGGCCGGTGTTTTTATCGCACTGGGAGGGGTCTTGTATATCTATGTGATTCATGATTCCACATTGAGCCTCGGCCTCACAAAGCTCCTGGGCGGGGTGGTCTTCTGCCTCGGCCTGATTCTGGTCATTGTGGCCGGAGCGGAATTGTTCACAGGTAACAATCTCATTGTCATGGCCTATGTCAGCCGAAAGATCACCCTGGAGCAGCTCCTTCGTAACTGGTCTATAGTTTTCGCCGGCAATCTGATCGGTTCCCTGGCGATCGTTTTTCTGATACTCTTTACAGGTCAATGGAGCGCAGGAGGAGCCATGGTGGGCATTAAGACCCTCATGATCGCCAATTCAAAGGTCAATCTCACATTCTATCAGGCCGTGTCCAGAGGGATTCTGTGTAACATGTTAGTCTGCCTGGCTGTTTGGCTTTGCTTCAGTGGAAGATCCGTAACGGACAAAATCCTTGCCATTATATTCCCTATCACAGCTTTTGTGGCCCTGGGATTTGAACACTCTGTGGCCAATATGTATTTTATCCCGGCCGGTCTCCTGGTGAGGCAAAGCCAACAGGTGCTGGCAGCCGCACAGATCGCAATAGGGAATGTGCCCGACCTGTCCAGGCTGACCATATCCGGCTTCTTCCTATATAATCTACTGCCGGTCACCATCGGTAACATCATTGGCGGAAGCATCTTTGTCGCTTCGATTTACTGGTTTGTCTATCTGAGACGTTCCGCAGCCGAACCCGTCCGGCGATGTATGACGAGCGGACCTCCGACGGTATCACTGGGCAGCACTGTGGCTGAAGCCGTTCGAGTCATGAAAGAGCATACCTCCGGCAGTGTCCTGGTGGGAGACAGGGAAAGGGCTGTGGGGATCCTGAGTGAGGAGGATATTGTATATAAGGTGGTGGGTCAGAATAAAAATCCGGCCTCAGTAAAAGTGGAGGATGTGATGAGCAGCCCCTTGGTCTCCGTGGATATCAAGAGACCTGTATATGAGATTTACCGCACAATGGCGGAACACCACATTCGACATCTACTGATCACGGATTCGGAAAAACAGGTGGGTTTTGTGTCGGTGAGGGATCTGCTCAGGAACCCCATCATCTGAAATATCTCTAGTGAGAGAAAGGGGGATATAAACATGTCGGAAAATACCCATGGATGGATCAAGATCGTGATCATATGCTTCCTGATTTTTGCCCTCTTAGTTATTGCAGGGGGATATGTTGGGTATCGGAAAGTGAAGGAAAAAGGACCACATATTATTGCAAGGTTGATTGAAATATCCGCGGAAGGTATCTTTGTTCAAATCAGACTGCCGGACGAAGAGCAGAGGGCAGCCATGAACGCCATCCATGATTTTACCCAGGATATCCGCGAGGGAAAGGTCAAGCTTCAGCAAGGAAAGAGGATCGCAAAGGCATTGAGCGATAAGGCTCTAATGGGGGCCATACTGATCCGAAGTTTCGAGTCCCAATATGTCCACCTATCTTCATTGGGAGATGCTGAAAAAGGGGCGGCTCATCAGACCCTGACCCGTTTCGCGCATGGAGTGATTGATGGTAAAATCCCAAGGGATAGGCTCGATACCATCCTGAATATGATCTCTGAAGACCAGGGAAATAGCAATGGCAATCGCAGACTCAAGAATGCCATTTCTGAAGAGGAACTGAAGGATGTCCTTTTGAATATGAAGGATGCAGCGGATCAAGCACAAATTGAGAACCGTGCATACGAGATCGATATTGCGGAGATTATTCGCAAAGCCATTAAAAAGGGCATGACAGAAAACAGGGAAGCAGAATATACACCCAGGGATCTTTCTTTTTGGGTATCCAGAGCTTAAAAGAGGATCATGATACACCGATAGGAAATCCTTCCATGTCCGAGTTACAGACCTTGGTGATTGATCAAGGCACTTTTGCCACCCGTGCCTTACTCCTCGATGCAGAAGGAAATGTCCGGGCATCCGCCTTCTGCGAGATCGGCCTCCGACGGCTCGGCCCGGATCTGGTCGAGCAGGATGCCGACGAGATCATAGCCTCCGTGGATAGAGTGATAAAGGCGGTTCTGAAGGATGCCACCATCCGGCATATGCATATATGCCAGGCAGGTTTGGCTACGCAACGCTCCAGTATCGTGGCATGGGATAAAAGAAACGGCAAACCGCTGGCTCCCATGCTGAGCTGGCAGGATCGCAGGGCCGCAGAATGGCTGACCCGATATCACACGCATGCAGAAAAGATAAAAAAGATTACAGGGTTACCCCTCTCCCCCCACTATGGAGCCAGCAAATTGCGCTGGTATATGGATCATATACCCGAAGTAAAACGGGGATATCATAAAGGTTACCTGGCCCTGGGACCTCTTGCCAGTTTTCTGCTTTTTCACCTTCTGCGTGAGAAACCCTTACTCGTGGATCACGCCAATGCCTCACGGACACAATTATGGAATATCAATACGCGTGACTGGGACACATGGTTAATGGATCTATTTGGTGTACCCCATGAAACGCTCCCCCATTGCCTCCCCATCTGCTATCATTACGGGGACTTAAAGATGGCGGATATCCCTTTAAGGGCAGTGAATGGGGATCAGACCTCTGCCATCTATGCCCTGGGGCGCCCTAAAAAGGATACAGCCATTGTGAATATCGGCACCGGTGCATTTATTCTTCTGCCGACCGGCAGAAAATTGGTGTACCACCCTACCCTGTTGTGCGGTCTTTCCATGAGCCATGATAAACAAGCAGAATACATCATTGAAGGGACTGTAAATGGCGCAGGCGCCTCGATCAATTGGGCTGCCGAGCACTGGCATATTGCCGATATGATTCAAAATCTATCCAACGGGTTTGATCGAACAGGAGAAATCCCTCTCTTTATAAACAGCATTGGCGGGCTCGGCTCCCCATGGTGGCGACCGGGGCCGCCCCCGAAACTTGTGGGAAACGGAGAATCATGGCAAAAAGGTGTTGCAGTCGCTGAAAGTATCCTGTTTTTATTAAAGGCCAATCTTGACACCATGCTCAAGGCCGGCCTTCTCATTAAAAACCTCCGGATAAGCGGAGGCCTGGCACGATTGGATGGTCTTTGTCAACGATTGGCGGACCTGACACAGATGCCTGTTTACCGCCCTGCGGAAACAGAGGCCACAGCCCGGGGCATTGCCTGGCTTGCATCAGGATTCCCACACCGGTGGCCAAAGCCGGGGCGAGGCCGGTCATTCAAACCCCGAGAAGATCTCTCACTCAATATACGTTATAAAAGCTTCTGCCGGATATTAGAGGATGAGGTTTGATGATCCCGGAAGGATCAACTTGTAGATTCAATAAAGTAAAAACCGTCATTTTGTGCACTATTTCCCGATAATAATAGAAGAGGCTTCGGACGGAGGGACCTTTGTCGGAAGACATTTAATTGGGCCCTATGCCGGATCGAAAAAAGGATCGACCTCTGAATGAAAAGCCTGCTGAAGCGGTTCAAGATATTCGACCATTCAACTTGGATTTCAAATCATGTCCTCCAGGAACTACTCCAGAGCAGGATTCAAAAAGGATGAACCGTGAAATCTCTTATAAAGAAGGGTGTAAAATTTATAATAGATTTAACATTATTGCACATTTTATCATTTTTTTGATATATTAATCTCTAAGGAATGATAATAATGAGTCTCTTGATTTTTTGTACAAATGATTTCAGGGATGCTTTACGTACAGATTAAGACTCGAATGCCATAGGGTGAAATAAGGTATGAAATCTAAGAAGATCTATATTGTCGAGGATGATTTACCTGTTCTGAAACTCGAAGAACACATACTCCGGACAATGGGTTGGGTGGTTAAATCAAGCACCTCTGCCGAAAATGCCTTCGATGAAATCGTTGCTTTCAAGCCATCATGTATTTTACTCGATATCATGCTGCCCGGAATGGATGGGTTGGAATTCTGTAGAAAGATCCGCTCCATTAAGGAGTTTGATAACGTCTATATCATCATGGTTTCTTTAAAGGCTTACAACTTCGATAAGGAGATGGCCCTTTCATTCGGTGCGGATGGATACATCACCAAACCCTTTAACAGGGAAAAATTCGAAAAGGAGTTCAATGAGATCATCTCCATTAGTATGGTATTTTGGGGAATCAGGGGGACATTACCTCTTCCCGGCGAAAAATCCATGAAATACGGGGGCAATACATCGTGCGTCTCACTGAAATTTTCTCAAAATCGCTGGTTTGTTTTCGACTCAGGCACAGGTATCAAGGAATTCTCCAATCACCTGATGAAAAAAGAAGCAAAACAACGAATCAAGGTGAAGGTATTTATCTCTCACCCACACTGGGACCACATTAACGCCTTTCCCTTTTTTGCCCCTTTATATATCCCTGGAAATGAAATTACCGTATACGGTCCTTATCAAAGTGACAACTATTCCATGCAGAGGATCATATCCGATCAGATGTACGGCGTTTACTTCCCTGTAGGGGTCAAAGACTTTGCAGCCCATATGGAATATAAGGATTTGAGGGAAGGAAACTATGATATGGACGGCATCAAGGTCATGACCAAACTCCTTACTCATCCCGGCAATTGTTTGGGCTACAGAGTGGATCATAAAGGGAAATCCTTATGCTATATAACGGATAATGAGCTCTATCCGGAGGATTCAGAATTTTTCATGAAGAGTGTAAGGGAGCAATTGGTCGGGTTTGTCAGAGGAACCGATATCCTGATCCATGATGCCACCTTTTTTGACGACGAATATAAGAAAAGGGTCAACTGGGGACATTCCTGTGTGAGTCAGGTGGTCAAACTGGCACACGAAGCGAATGTAAAAAGGCTGTATCTCTACCACCATGATCCTGAACAGTCGGACGCTGATCTGGATAAAAAATTAAATATCGCCAATCACCTGATATCTAAGTTGGGATCTTCCACAGAGTGTTTCATGCCAGTGGAGCAGGAAGAGATTTTGATCTGACCTGATCTATGAGATGCTGATTCCCTTTTTCAACTATGCATTTATGCCCCTTCGGGACGTCACAAATAATGGAAAT
>JBLIRM010000020.1:0-24821 GCA_049472295.1 bacterium
GGTGCCTTCCGATTTTTTCGTAAAAATCATTGAGGAGACATCTGGATTTTTTGTCAAAGGTCTCCTATTTTTAATCGGCTCTTTGGGGCCAAAAGCTTTAAAGGATGATGCGAGCGGGCATATTTGCTTCGCTAATATAAGGATGTGAGTACACATATTTACTCCGCTTGACGGGCAGTCTTTTTCAATTTTCTAAGGCTTGCTACGCTAATTTGTCAACTCGGGCTTCGCCCTCGAACAAAGACAAATTTTAACGCTTCGCTTCGCCAAGAAAATTTCGAAAAAGCCTCCCTATATCGCTTCGTAAATATGTGTACTCACAACATTTTCTATACGCTGCGTAAATATGCCCACTGACTTTGAGGGGAGGAGAGGAAGAGAAATGTCGGCGTTTAACTAAAACGGCCTGTATGTATTGTAACCAGCAAATCCGAATGAGCCCGGAAATGCATTGAATGAAGGTAATGTCAACGCGTTTAATCCTGCGCTAAAGGTATTGAAGTCGGTTCCGAAGATATTCAATCCTGTACCAAATGTATTGAATACAGATGGCCTAATGGCATTAATTTCTGCGCCGAATAAATTGAATGTGCTTATAGAAGGATTAGACGTCGATGGGATTAGGGTAATCAATCCGGTGCCTAATGGATTTAATCCGAATCCGTCAAAAAGCAAATTAGATTGAGAGGTATAAGGAAGGTTGGTTGACAATTGCCAATGGGTTTGTAGTTTCACCCTTACGGTTGACCTACATTGGGCCTTATTTCCACTTGCATCAGTTACGGTTAAAGCTACATCGTAGGTTCCCGGCTTATTGAAAATTTGACGAGAAAGACTCATAGAGGCGATTCCGCAATTATCCGAAGATCCGTTATCGATTTCCTCCGGGGTAATCCTGACACTGCCTGATAAACCAATGTTTATAATGATATTTTTACATTTGACTTCCGGTGGGGTGGTATCCAAAACCGTAACTGTAGCCCGGCAGGTATCCGAGTTGCCATTTTTGTCAATTACATTCAAGGTCACGAAATTATCACCAAGATTACTGCAGGTGAAGACATTCGGGCATACAATCATTGAAACAATTCCATAATTGTCTGGAGAACCGTTGTCAACATCAGCAGCAACAATATTTGCCCTTCCGGATGAATCGAGCGATATCGTAATATCCCTGCAAACTGCTATGGGCTTTATAGAATCCATATTGGCATACTTAAGGTCACCATGACTCTTGTCATAATAACTGATATGAACACCGTCTGCGTGGTCTAAGGCTATGGATGTATACTCACCAACATCACCATCCATGTCCAGAAAATAAGTCTCCCATGAGCCGGACACATTTGTGGCATACTTTAGATCACCATTGCCATAATAGCTAATATTGCCATAATAGCTTATATGGACAGCGCCCGTGGCGTCTACTGCTATAGATGTATACCAACCAGCTTGATTGACTTCATCCACAGTATAAGTCTCCCATGTGCCCGATGCATTTGTGGCATATTTAATATCCTTATTGCTCTCATCATAATAGCTGATATGGACACCGCCTGTGGGGTCTATGGCTATGGATGAATACTCACCAACGTCACCAGCCGTATCCAGAGTATAAGTGTTCCATGAGCCCGACGAATTTGTGGCATACTTAAGTTTATACGACCAGCCAACCTGAGAATCATGATAATAGCTGATATGGATACCGCCTGTTGCGTCTACTGCTATGGAGGAATAAAAACCAACGAAATAATATTCTTCCACTATAAAGGTCTCCCATGATCCGGATACATTTGTAGCATATTTAAGAGCATAGTTGCTCAAATCATAATAGCTGATATGGATACCGCCTGTTGCGTCTGCGGCTATGGAGGTACAGTAACCAACATCACCCGTATCCACAGTATAAGTCTCCCATGATCCGGACGAATCTGTGGCATACTTGAGACCTTTATTGCTATTATCACGATAGCTGATATGGACGCTGCCTTCGGAGTCTACTGCTATGGAGTGAGACCTGCCGACATCACCTGCCGCATCCAGAGTATAAGTCTCCCATGATCCGGACTCATTTGTGGCATATTTAAGATCAAGATTACTCCAATCAAGATAGCTGATATGGACACTACCTTCGGAGTCTACTGCTATGGAGTTACAGTAACCGACATCACCTGCCTCGTCCAGAGTATAAGTCTCCCATGATCCGGACGTATTTGTGGCATACTTTAGGTCTTCATTGCTTAAATCATAATAGCTGATATGGATACCGCCCGAGGGATCTAAGGCTATTGACGAGCACTCACCTGGTATGGTTATCTGATCGACAGTCTCACAATTCCAACTTATACCGTCATAAAAGGCATAGTAAAGGTTATATCCGCTGTATGAAGTATGAGGAAAACCATTTGAGTCTACTGCTATTGCCCTTGTAGAAGTATTTACGAAAGATTTAGGAGGCTCCACAGATTCTATATTCCACTCTGCCATTGCCTGAGTAGCAAAGAAAGATATGATATAAAAAAACAAAACCAATGATAAAGAAAGGATTTTTTTATTCATACCTCATCCAATGTTTAAGCCTTTTATGGCATTGTGACACGGTTTTTCGAATTTCATCTTGTTGCTCTGAGCCAGCTTTTTCATAAATGAGTCAGAATATAGTATTTGTATTGATGAAAAATCATTTATATCTTAGCAGATACCCAAACATTTTGTCAAAAAGATCCCAATAAAATTATAATATGATGAAATAATATATTGTCTAACTGCTTTGGAAACCTCTTGAATGGCATGACGACTCAGATTCTTATTACACTTAGATGAAGTCAATGCACCACCACCATCAACTGTTCTGAAGTTTAACCGTATTTCTACATATCATTAATCTCTGCAAGAATTATTTTCGTAAAGGTACATGGGGATGCGCACTTGTATGTGGATTGGATACGGGGTAGTATTTTTATGATTCGTTCAATATATGACGGTCTCGTAAAAAGTCATGAATTGAGTCTAATAGAGGATTGAAGCGACGAAGCAATCTAATAAATACAAATAGATATGCATGCCTGAGATTGCTTCGCTCGCAATGACATCTTTGGGACTTTTTAGGAGTCCATTAGAATTAGCATCCTTGGGAAAGGGAACGCTTCCATGAGAAATTTAAAGAGGGTTTTGCTTGTGGTGTGTGTCTGCTTTTTTTTGACGGGTTGCACCAGAAGGACTGAGAAGGGGATCGTGTTCGCCGTTGGGGGCGCCCCCAACGAGATAGATTTCTGGGAGGATCTGATAAGGGAATTCAAGGAAGAGGAGGGGATCGAGATAAGGATCCTGAGGCAGCCCACGGATACGGACCAGAGGCGTCAGGGACTCCTGATCCCTTTGAAGTCAAAGCAGAATGATCCGGACATCTTTCTTATGGATGTGGCCTGGATCGCTCAATTTGCAGCATCGGGCTGGCTGGAGCCTTTGGATCATTTTTGCGCTGAGGATAAAATGGATTGTGATGTCTTTTTCAAAAAGGTCATCCGTCTGGCAGACTGGTTCGATGGAGACCTTGTGGCCCTCCCTTTATATATCGATGCCGGGCTTTTATATTACAGACAGGATCTGCTGGAGGGATACGGATATAACGGGCCTCCTGGGACCTGGATGGAACTGGTGGATTGGTCCCGCCATATCCAGGGGGTAATGAGAAAGGAAAACCCCGATTTTTTTGCCTTCGTATGGCAGGGCGCGCAGTATGAGGGGCTGGTATGCAATTTCCTGGAGTTCGCAGGCTCCAATGGGGGAGGGATAGTCATTCAGGATGGTCGCATCAGGCTGAAGACCCCCCAGAATATCAAGAGCACCCGGTTTATGTATGATCTGATCCACACCTATGGGATTTCCCCTCCCAATACCTTTACCGAAATGAAGGAGGAGGAGGTAAGGATCTTCTTTCAGCAGGGAAAGGCCCTATTTGCCAGAAACTGGCCTTATGCCTGGCCGCTTTATCAGGCCGAGGGCTCCCGGGTGAAAGACAGGGTGGGTATTGCCCCTTTGCCCCATTTTCCGTCGGGTGAGAGTATTTCCACTCTGGGGGGCTGGCATATCGGGATCTCCAGATATTCGGATGCCAAGAGTCTGAGTTGGAAGTTTGTGAGGTTTGCGGTGTCTTTCGAGGCCCAGAAAAGGCTGGCAATGGGGCTCGGCTGGAATCCGGCCCGCAGGGATGTTTATGAAGATCAAGAGGTTCTTCAAGAGATGCCCCATTTTGCCACCTTGGGTGAGGTGTTCCAGAATGCGCAACCCCGGCCGAACCTGCCTTATTACTCACAGATTTCGGAGGTGCTCCAGGAACATCTGAATGCCATACTGGCAGGAAAATCCTCCCCTGAGAAGGGGCTTGAGGAAGCCGAGTCAGAGGCCCAGAAGATTATGGATCGATACAGCGGAAAATGATGGGGAGTTATACATATCGACAATGGAGGGCCGCCTTTTTCTTTATATGCCCCATGATCATATTTATGGCCGTATTCATACTTCTGCCGGTGGCAGGGACCTTTATTACCAGCATGTTCAGGGACGTTGCCTTTCTGGAGAAGGAGTTCATCGGGCTTGCCAATTACAGGGGCCTCTTTCAGGAACGCAGGTTCTTGTATGCCCTCCGGTTTACCCTGCTTTTTACTGCGGTGACCGTGCCTGTGGAGATGCTCCTGGGTACCCTGTTCGCAATGATTCTGAATGAGAGGATCCCCTTCCGGGGCATTCTTCGGGCATGCATCATTCTGCCCTGGGCCATACCTGCCGCCATTTCAGCACGCACATGGGAACTGATATACAATTACAGCTACGGCCTGGCAAATTTCCTGATCATCCGTTCAGGTCTCTCAAATGTGCCTTTGAATTGGCTGGGCACTGAGATGGGGGCATTCTTTTCCATAGTGATCGCAGATGTCTGGAAAACAACCCCATTTGTGCTGATCATCATCCTTGCAGGGTTACAGGCCATACCCGACGAGCTTTACAAACAGGCACAGGTGGATGGCACCACATTCCTTCATCGGTTTTATCTGATTACCCTCCCGCTTCTGAAACCCGTGCTGGTGGTGGCATTGCTCTTTCGCACCATCGATGCCCTGCGGGTCTTTGATATCATATATGTTCTGACCAACGGCGGACCGGGCGGAGCAACCTCCTCCCTTTCCATATATGGTTACAAGTTTTTTCTTTCAGGTGACTGGGGATATGGATCGGCCGTATCCGTTGCGCTCTTTTTGATAGCCTTCGGTTTATCCATTATCTATGTCAGGTTGGGGGATTGGGGTTCGGTGGTGGCATGAGTGAAAAGAGGATTAAATTGATTCTTATCATTGCGGGTTCCGCCTTCATGCTCTCCTTTTTTATGATACCCATCATTTATATGGTGATCACCAGCCTGGCCAGAAAACCCGATTTTTTGTCACAGCACACCCTTTTCAGCTTTGCCCTTGAGAATTATCGTTCCGTTCTGAAAATCAAATCCCTGCATTTTATTGATTATTTGTGGAACAGCCTCTGGGTGTCCGGGATCAGCGCCTTTTTCTGTGTGTTGATTGCCGGCCTGGCAGCCTATGCCATGACCCGGTTGACCTTTCCGGGTAAGGTCTTCCTTTTGCTCTTCGTACTGGCCGTATCCATGTTTCCGCAGATAAGTCTCGTGGGTTATATTTATAAACTGTTGGAGGGAGCAGGATGGATCAATACATATCAAGGGCTGATCCTTCCTTATATCGCCTGGATACTCCCCCTCTCCCTTTGGATACTGGTTAGTTATTTCGCGCAGATACCCAGGGAATTGGATAGGGCAGCATTGATCGACGGGTGCACAAACCGGCAGGTGGTGCAGAAGATCATTTTTCCCATTGCCGCGCCGGGCCTTTTTTCTACTGCATTGCTGGCATTCATCTTTGCCTTTAACGAATTCATGTTCGCCTTGATGCTCACAACGGATTACAGGTCCAGAACCATACCCGTGGGTATCGCCCTTTTTCAGGGGCTGCATGGCGAGATCCCCTGGGGCACTATCATGGCGGCATCCACCCTGTCGGTATTACCCATACTGATCTTGATCATTGCCTTTCAACGCCATATTATACAGGGGCTGACAAGGGGGGCGGTCAAGGGATGAGGGTGCGCATACATCATTTGAGCATGGGATTCAGGTCCATTCGCGGGCATGTTTCTGCATTGAAAGATATCAGCATGGAGATAGAGAATGGGGAATTCTTCGTGTTGCTGGGCCCGAGCGGCAGCGGGAAGTCCACATTATTAAACCTGATTTCGGGCCTGGAGACGCCCACCCAGGGAGAGATATGGTTCGACGGGATGTTGGCGGCATCGCATGCGAAAGGGGTATGCCTTTCCCCCAAGGAACGTAATGTGGCCTTTGTGTTCCAGAGTTATGCATTATATCCCCATATGAATGTATTCCAGAATATCGCCTTTCCATTAAAGATCAGAGGGACGGTAAGGGAGAGGATCAGGGAATCCGTTGAAAGGACGGCCTCCTTACTGGAGATCTCGGATCTGCTCTCCGCAAAACCGGGTGAGCTGAGTGGAGGGCAGCGCCAGCGGGTAGCCATTGCAAGGGCCATCGTGCGCCACCCAAATATCTTTCTTCTGGATGAACCCCTGTCGAATCTGGACCCTCAATTGCGCCTGTCAATGAGAACGGAGTTGAAAAAGATCCAGCGCAGTCTTGGAGTCACCACCATCTATGTGACCCACGACCAGACAGAGGCCATGTCCCTGGGTGACAGGATTGCGGTTTTGAGGAGCGGAGAGATCGAGCAGATAGGCACCCCGGACGAACTCTATGAGAGTCCAAGAAATCCCTTTGTGGCCGCTTTTATCGGTTCACCCAGTATGAACCTGATCCGGGTCCCGTTCAGTGAGGAAAAGGGGGGCTTTTTTATCCTGATTGCAGGAAACAGATTGCAGATACCCCAAGATAAATCCGGCGCATTGAAAGAGTTGAATGAAAGGGAATGCACTCTGGGCATCAGACCGGAACATATTCTCATCACACCCAAGGAAACAGACTCCTCCATAGAGACCGAAGTGATCTCTGTTGAGTCTTTGGGCAGAGACAAGGTGATTCTGGTGGCCAGGGATGATGTCCGCCTTTACCTTCTTAGCGATGAAAAGGGCATTAAAGAGGGTGATCGTATCCGCATCGAGTTGGATCTCAATTATGCACATATCTTTAAGGCCTGATTAGATCCTTTCACCCGATTTCGGCATTTCCTTTATTCTTTCTTCAAGTCACTGATTGCCCAATTCAAACCAATACATGGGCTCAAGGCTGTTTCCTTTGATTATCCATTTGTAAAAATCACCTGATAGCGTTTATAATTGATGAAAATAAAGGAAAGATTACAGATTTTGGTATTTCATAGAGATGTGAAATCAGTATGCCGGATTGATTGACAACAGGTTTAGGCATGATATGAACAAAAGAAAGGGGTTAGGGGATGGGAAAGAGATTTTCAGCCAGTGAAATCACGCAGATGGGTGTCCAGATTGAAAAGAATGGTCGGGATTTTTATACTGTTTTGGCGAAGTCTTCAAAAAAGGATGAGGTCAAAGATGTTTTTCAATTCCTTGCAAAAGAAGAAGAGAGGCATATCAAGTTGTTTTCCGAAATCCTTTCGGGATTTGAAAAATATGAGCCATCGGATGCTTACCCTGATGAGTATTTTGCCTATCTAAAGTCATTGTCGGATACATACATATTTACAAAAGAAAATACAGGGAGAGAGATTGCCCAGAGTGTCGAGGATGACATAGAGGCCATTGATCTGGGGATCGGCTTTGAGAAAGACTCCATTCTGTTTTACATGGAGATGAAAAACATGGTATGGAAAGAGGGCAAAAAGATCGTAGATCAGCTCATCGAAGAAGAACGCTCCCATCTCAGAAAGCTTTCAGAGATCAAAATGGGTTTCGAGATGTGGGATGATTAGAGTATCGGCAGATACTTTTCCAGTTCGTATTGACTTACATGCTTGTGGTACATGTCCCATTCTATCTTTTTGTTGTCAATAAATTTTTGAAAGATATGATCCCCCAGGGCCTCTCTCACAAAATCGCTCTTTTCGGTCTCTTCGATGGCCTCTGCCAGGCTTCCGGGCAAACATGCAATGCCCATTTTTTTCCTGATATCACCTGACATCTCATATATATCTTTTTCAACCGGTGGCGGGAGTTCATAGCCCTCCTCGATCCCCTTCAAGCCTGCGGCCAGCATGACAGCGAATGCCAGATATGGGTTGCAGGCTGGGTCCGGACATCGGAATTCCGCCCTAATGGCCTTTTCCTTTCCAGGTCTATAGAAGGGCACGCGAACCAGGGCGGATCTGTTTTTTTGTCCCCATGAGATATATACGGGTGCTTCATAACCAGGCACAAGCCGTTTATAGGAATTCACCCACTGCGCCACAATGGAACACATCTCGCGGGCATGTTTCAGAAGACCGGCCACATAAGATTTGCCGGTTTTGGAAAGGTAGTATTGATCATTCGCATCGAAGAATGCATTCCTTTCTCCCTTGAAAAGGGATTGGTGGGTATGCATGCCGCTGCCGTTTTGACCATAAATCGGCTTCGGCATGAAGGTGGCATAAATGCCGTGGTTCATGGCCACCTCTTTGACCACGAGCCTGTATGTCATGGCTGCATCCGCCATGGTCAGTGCGTCGCTGTAACGCAGATCGATTTCATGCTGGCTGGGTGCCACTTCATGGTGGCTGTATTCCACTTTAATCCCCATTTCTTCAAGCAACAGGATGGTGTTTCTGCGAAGGTCGCTTGCAACGTCCAGGGGTGTCAGGTCGAAGTATCCGCCGGCATCCAGGGGGACAGGTTTGCCCTCCGAGCTTTTGAAATAGAAATATTCCAGTTCCGGGCCAACATAATAGGTGTAACCCAGGTCGGATGCCTTTTTCATATTTCTTTTCAAAGCCCAGCGTGTGTCTCCTTCATAGGGTGTGCCGTCAGGTTTGAGGATATCACAAAACATCCGGGCCACAGCGACCTCTTCATTGGTTCGCCAGGGAACTATGGTAAAGGTCTTTGGATCGGGCATGGCGATCATATCGCTTTCCTCGATTCGCGCAAAACCCTCGATGGATGAACCATCAAACCCCATGCCATTTTCAAAGGCCGATTCCAACTCATTGAGCGTAATGGAAAAACTTTTCAAAGAGCCCAGCACATCCGTAAACCATAATCGAATGAATTTTATGTTTTTTTCTTTTACAGTCTTGAACACATACTCCTGGTCTTTTATCATTTCCTTTTCTGACATAGCATTTCCTTCCTTTTATATGAAAATTTTCAACTAATTATCTGCCTTTTTTAAAGGACTTCATTCCCCGTGGTGATCAAAAGATCCCGGTTATTCATTGCCTTTTGTTTATGCGATATTACGGGGAAAATATACATCAAATCAGAAAAAAATACAAACCATAACCTTTAGTAAAGGATCATTATGCCAAGCATCTATCCTGATAAACATGCTTGTGTATCCATTGATTAACAAAGGATCTGAGGAGGCAGCCCCCCCTATACCCAAAAGGGACACATTTAATGACTATTCCCCTCCCAACCTTGTGAGCAAATATATTTACGAAGCTATTTAGAAAAGGTCAAATTTTTCCAGCTAAGCCACAGTTTGCACCGCTGGTATTGTTCTTCCCCTCCCATCCCAGTGAACTGACATATTTACGCAGCAACATAGGAAGACTTTTTGTAAGTTTTTTACTGGAACATACAAGCCCGTAATGGAGGGTATCCCCGTGAGCAGAAATATTTACTGTTTTTATCTAAGCAATCAGTCTGCGCCAGCGTTTTTTTCTCCCCTCCCATTCCTGTGAGCGGACATATTTACGGAGCGATATAGGGAGGCTTTTTGAGAATTTTCTTGGCGAAGCGAAGCGTATAAAATTGCAGATGTCTGAGCGAAGCGAGTTTCTGCAATTTAGCGGAGCGAGCCTTAGAAAATCAAAAAAGCCTTCCCGTCAAGCGGAGTAAATATGTCCGCTCACATCCTTACTTACCTCCCGTCAAGCAAAGTAAATATGTCCGCTCACATCCTTACTTCCTGTCTATCAAAGTAAATGTGCCTGCTCACACCTTATACCAGCGGAGTAAATATGGCCGCTCATCCCCTTTTTTGACTTCCTTGCCTCATTATGCTATAAAAATCAATCATGTTAGCGGATAAAAAGATTTTGGTCACCAGCGCACTTCCCTATGCCAATGGCCCGATCCATCTGGGCCACATGGTGGAGTACATCCTGACGGATATCTATTGCAGATATCTGAGGATGACGGGACAGGATTGTATATATTGCTGTGCGGATGACACGCATGGTGCACCCATAGAGATCAATGCCCGGAAGCTGGGGGTGACGCCTGAGGATCTGATATCCAGGTATTATCAGGAACACCTGCGAGATTTCAGGGAATTTCAGATATCTTTCGACTCTTACTATACCACGAACTCTCCTGAGAATAAGTCGTTCAGCGACCTGATCTTTTCCCGGCTGAAGGAAAGGGGGGATATCTACAAGAGCCGTGTGGAATTGACCTTTTGCCCCCAATGCCGGAGGTTTCTGCCGGACCGGTACGTCAAGGGGGTGTGCCCCAAGTGCGGGGCAAAGGATCAATATGGTGACAACTGTGAGTCCTGCAATGCCACCTATGCTACTATAGACCTCATCGATCCCTATTGCGCCATATGCGGCACTCCACCGACCCGGAAGGAATCCGACCATTATTTTTTTCGCCTGGGTAGTTATGCAGATCAGCTCAGGAACTGGATGACACAGAATCCCAACATCCAGCCGGAAATCCGTAACTATATCCTCAACTGGATTGATTCCGGTCTGAAGGACTGGGATATCTCCAGGGATGCACCCTATTTCGGATTCAAGATCATTGGTGAGGAGGATAAATATTATTATGTCTGGCTGGATGCACCCATAGGATATATGGCCAGTTGCCGGAATTATTGTAATGAAAAGGGGGCTTCCTTTGAGGATTACTGGGTCAATCCCACAGGGAGGATCCGACATTTCATAGGAAAGGACATCATCTATTTTCATTTTCTTTTCTGGCCTGCCATGCTCATGGGCAGCGGTTTTAATCTTCCTGAGAACATATTTGTGCATGGCTTTCTGACAGTGAACGGCGAAAAGATGAGCAAATCAAGAGGTACTTTTATTACTGCCAGACAATACCTGGATCATTATCCTGCAAGCCTTCTGCGGTTTTATTATGCATTGAATCTCACCACTGCCATCTCCGATATCGATCTGGACAGTCAGGATTTCATGGAGAAGATCAATAGCGAACTCCTGGGCAACATAGCCAACCTTGCCTACCGCAGTCTGACATTTCTTTCCAAACACTTCGAGGGCCGCCTGACCAGCGTCGAGACATGTGATCTCTTCAAAACCGTAGCTGAAAAGATCAGTGCCATTGAAAAAAATTATGAGGCATGCCACCTGAGAAATGTGGTCAAGAATATCCTCGAGATCGGTGATATCGGAAACAAGTATTTTCAGAAAGCCGAACCATGGAAGAAGATCAAGACGGAGAGGGATATTGCCTGGCGGGATCTCTCCCTGATCATCCAGATTGTGAGGGATCTGACCATATGTTTGAAACCGATCATTCCGGACCTTTGTGCGGACCTCGAGGCACAGCTTGGCCTTGAGGATCTTCAATGGCGGGACCTGGGGAAATCTCTGGAAGGGCATACCATCGGTCAACCCAAACAACTCCTCTCAAGGGTTGAGGGGGTGGATCTCTCCCGGAAGGATCCATTCCTCCTCTTGGACCTGCGGACTGGAAGGGTACTGGAAGCCGCTTCCCATCCCGATGCAGACCGTCTTGTCGTGTTGCAGGTGGATATAGGGGAAGAAAAAAGGCAGATCGTTGCAGGTATCAGGGCACATTATACCCCTTCAGAGCTTGTCGACAGAAACATCATTGTGCTTACAAACCTCAAGCCTGCCAGATTGAAGGGAATCGAAAGCCAGGGCATGCTTCTGGCGGCGGATGATGGTCAACGGGTGGGCATATTGACTGTTGATGGGGACCCCGGCCGGAGGGTTACCCTTCCGGACCTTGAAGGGGAAACACAATCCTCCATCACCATCAAGGAACTTCAGATGGTGGATCTTCATAGTGAAAAGGGAAAGGCCTTTTCACGAAACCTGCCCCTTCTCTGTGACGGGAAACAGGTCTCTGTGGATGGCGGCATAAGCGGGAAGATCAAGTAATCATATCAGGCAGCTTTTTGGGTGTGAGCGTATGTCACTGGACATCCAGCCCTTCCACCCTCCGCTTTCCCAATTTCTTCTCCTGTCCCCGGAACAACCGCTGGATATTGATTCTATGGCGGATGATCAGTAAAAGGGAGGCGAGGATACTGAAAAGCAGGATAGGCCGGGGATAACCGATCCAACAGATGGCCGGGGGCAGGATCAGGGCTGCCCCTATGGAGGCCACACTGACGATCCTGAAAAGGGCGACCAATCCGATCCAGAAGATCAGGCTGATCAGGATGGCCTTTGGGCTGAAAAAGAGAAACACACCGAGACTTGTCGCCACTCCCTTCCCCCCTTTGAACCCGAGATAGGGTGAGAAATCATGTCCAAGAATGACTGCGATGCCCAAGGAAACCAATAACCAGGGATGAGGATTCTTGGTCCCGAGGATGAGCAGGGGGAGATATCCCTTGAGCAGATCACATACAAGGGTCAATAATCCAGGCATGGCCCCAAGCACCCGGAACGCATTGGTGGCGCCTATATTTTGACTGCCCGATCTTCTCAGGTCAGGCCCTCCGAAAAGTCTGCCAATGATGAGCCCGGAGGGAATGCCTCCGATGAGGAAACCTGCTGCAGACCAGAGAAGGAAGCGAATTACCATTCCAGATTGATCCTTTTCTTGAACCTGATCAAATGATCCGCTCCGGACACAACTGCCATAATCATGGCAAGCCATGCGGAGATGATCCCCAGGTTGTAAGGGAGATCCAGAATCAGAATGATGATGGCCGCGGTTTCGAAGCCCACCTTATATTTTCCCAAACGGCTCGCGGAAATGATGATCTGTTGGGCCGCGGCGATGGATCGCATCCCGGTTACCATGATCTCTCGACCCACGATAATCACCACGATCCACGCAGGGATGCGCTGTATTTCCACAAGTGAGATGAAAGCCGCCGAGATCAGGAGTTTATCAGCCACCGGGTCCAGGAATTTACCCAGGTTGGTTATTTGCTGTGAATTCCTGGCGATATATCCATCCAGCCAATCCGTAATGGCTGCCAGGATGAATATGACCAATGCAATAATATCATTCCATTGGGTCAGACTCTTACCCCCCAGCAGGATGACCACCAAAAGGGGGACAAGCAAGATCCTGATCAGAGAAAGTTTGTTTGGAAGATTCACCGGTCTTGTCTATTTGGCCGGGATCTCTGTCTGAAGGACCCCGGCACCTATTTCAAAGCAAGTTTTTTGAGTATACCCTGCAGATGGCCGCAGGGTCGTTTTTTTATTGCTTCTAACGAGAACCCCCTTCGAGAAAGGGACCGGAGGTATTGGTGATATGAAGGATATTCTCATCATCCACAAAAAAGTATACCCCTTCACTCGTCTCTTTTTTGCTCTTATAGTGCTTGTAATGCCTCAATACCTTCCGAACGTAATGTCTGGTTTCTCTGAAACGGGGGATGCCTCCGCTTTTGATCACGGCAGTTTCACCCGCATTATATGCCGCCAGACTAATCTCCAGATCATTGTCAAATCGGTCCAGAAGATAACGCAGATATTTGGTGCCGCCAAAGATGTTTTCCTCCGGATTGAACGGATCCGTTACATCCATTTCAAAGGCCGTCATAGGCATGAGTTGCATCAGACCTTTTGCCCCGGCACGGGATACGGCCTTAGGATTAAAATCCGACTCCACTTTTATAATGGCCTTGATCAGGGTGGCATCAATATCGAATATTCTTGATACACGGTTGATAATCCGATCCAGAAAGATCTCATCCACGGAGTCCAATTCCGTGAAATCTTCAGAATCATCGGGGTAAATACAATAGTCGTGGTATATGGGCCGATCGCTATAATGGGTTACCCCATTATTATCCGTGTATTTGTAAATCTTTGCTCCAATGCGATGTGGAAACAAAATCCACAAAAAAAGGAGTGATAAGACGATCAAGCCCCATCCCCCCCAAGCAAGGAACCATCTCAATTTTCCATTCATGTTTAAATCCCCATACTTTTTAAAAATCCTTGTTTTAAGATTTCCAATACCTTACGCCTTGCCAGTATCCCTAAAAACTGCCTTGTCTTCTTATCGATGACTGATATATATGGGACCTTCTTTGTATTAAAGAGATCCATCGCACTTTTTAGATCCTGGTTAGGTATCAGAATGGGTGCAGTTGAACACATAAAATCTTTGGCCGTCATAGCATAACTCATTGACGGGTCCATTAAGGCATTTCTTACATCCTGAAGGTTAATGGCACCTTCAAACTCGCCCCATTCATTGATGACTGGAAAGAAGGTATGAGAGCTAACTTTCATGAATGCCAGTACATCCTTTAATGTCATATTAGTATACATGATTTCAATATCTTTCTCAATAACGTCTTCAACCTTAGTTGAACCAAGGACGCCCATTTCATAATCAAGAGGGGAAAAAGGATCGTAGGCTCCGTCATAAAAAGTGGATAGTTCCTGCTTTGTATATTCATGTCTTTCCGCAAGACCATTAATTGCATCCACGAGTGCCCCGATCTCATCCTGAGAATTATGCTCGATCTGGTTGATCCGTCCGGATATAATAGATATGCCTTCCAGACCGGTTGTGATCTCCTCGAGGGGTTGTTGGATCATTTTCTTTAAGACCACTCTTAAAACAATGATCATTACAATCACGCTGACAATGGCTGCTATCATAACCTGGAGGATGTGAATCACAAAGTGCCTGTTGATCCTGTTTGTGGAAAAATCCGCCATCAGGAAACCCAGAATGGGCTGATCGGCGTCATGACATTTAAGACAACTCCCTTTATTCGGAAGGATTGTGATATTGCGCAGGACAGTCCCTGCCTTTTTTGTCTTGTATTTGAAGGTCCAGGCCGGATCCCTTTGTGGCCGATTGTGAAGGCTGTTCATGACCTCTTTGGCATCCTTTTTAAAGGACTGGTCATGTTCGAACAATAAAGCACGGCTTTCACCATCAGCCTTAAAAAGCCCGATATTTTGCATTTCCGTCATCCCGCGGATTTCCCCTAAAGAGGTTTTGATATAATCAAAATCAGACAAATCGAAAGCATTCCTTAATGCCGTTGCATAGCCTGACATAAACCGGTTTATGGATCCCCTTTCTGTTTGGAAATGCCAGTAACTGATACTAAAGATCAGAATCAGTAAAAAGGCCAAACCCATAAAAAAGAGCGGGCCCAAAACTGAGATAATGATCTTGAAACTTATGGTCTGTGACCAGTTTCTTTTTTGCATTTCCCTGTTCATTTTAGTCATATATGAATTAATAATTTTTTTATCTCTCTATCATATACGTTTTTTCCTTTTAGTCAAAATTTTTTTAAGCTATAACACTACCCTTTTAAAACAGAAGGATTTGTGCAAAATCTTTGCCAGGTATAAAAAATGAATGGATTTTGGGGTGGATCAATATTATTATCCGGACAAACATTTTTTGAACCCCTTTACTTTAAGGCCAAATATTCAATTTTATATATAAAAAACAATCACTTGAACTTTTTAACAGAATCAAGATCTGATTGGTTTATGATGAGATCGGATCATAATCGAATGCCTTAATGAGAAGGGTAATAAAATATTTCGATTCAAAATTTTGTTGATTTTGGGGTATTTGATCTGCAACAATTTGCAATATTTGACCGGGCCCCTAACTTGGGCAGTTTTGAATTATAATCTTTAATTTCAACGTCTTAATCTTTTATAGGGTGCCGGGCATATGAAATGCAGTTCAGGGTGAAAAGTATTAACCATTTGAATTTGAGAAATCTTAACATCACTTCATTGTTTCAAATCAAAGTCAAGAAGATCAATACTGAAAAGGTTTTTGTAATATTTGCAAATAAATCATAATGTTATGTACAATCTATACCTCAATAAAGATGCAATTTGTAATGAGTGTATATCGAGGCCTTGCATTTGGGGATAAAGGACGGCTCTGAACAGAGATAAAATATAATTTAGATAGCATAATATATAATATATTGGTATAAATATTGTTGACAAAACCTATTGCTCATGATAAGCTACACCATTCATAATGAGCTAATGTTCTGTTTAACCATATGATTCATCGTAAATCAAAGCGCCGTTTTGATTTTGTTTATCGTTAGATCTCTCTTAGAGGAGCTGTCAAGGTTGTCAATTTTTTCCAAAAAGGATCACAAGGAATTCTTTGTGACGATGATCATGGTTTTGATCTTTTGGTTTACCATTTTTACCTTTCCTCCGGACCCGTTTTCCGGCCTGGGGCTCAAAAACATGCTGGAACATCTTTTTTTGGGTCTTTTCTTTTCAATTTTGGTGACACTGGTTTCCCCTTATCCGATTCTCACCAGGAAACAGATTGAACTCTATTTCCACCCAATTACGATTATCCGCTTTGTCTTCTACATTGCCCGTTTGTCTCTGGACATTGTTTTTGCAGGGGTGGATGTGGCCAGAAGGGTGATGAGACCCAAGATCCTTATATCCCCGGGGATCGTTGAGTTTGAGACCGCCCTTTCCGAAGATATACAGATTGCATTAAATGCCAATTCAATCACACTTACCCCGGGTACAATCACCATTGACACCCAAAAGACTCCCCATGGAAGCCGCTTCGTGGTTCATTGCATCAGCCAGGATTCAGTCGAGAGTATTTTACGGGATGGGGGTTTTGTTAAACGGATACAGAATTGCTTTCCAATGGAGGGAAAATGATAGAGTTTTTGTTTATCCTAAAACTGGCAATCACGATCCTTTCCTTCACCATATTTTTCTGCCTTTATCGAGCCGTCCTCGGTCCGACCACGGCTGACAGGATCATAGGGATCAATGTGGTTGGAAGCAAATCTACAATCGCCCTGGTATTTCTGGCTGCCATTTTTCAGAAGACATCCTTCCTGGATATCGCTCTGCTTTATGCCATGCTGGTCTACGTTACCACACTGGCCTTTGTGAAATATCTGGAACACAGGGAATTGGGGGGGTAGGGATGATATATCTGGAGACCATCTTGAGATTTCTGGCCGGTATTTTCATCCTAGGGGGCGTGTTTTTCTTTGTCTGTGCCACGGTGGGAGTGATTCGAATGCCGGATTCTTACAACCGTGCCCATACATCCGGTAAAGGGGACAGCCCCGGACTTCTGTTATCACTCCTGGGTGTATGGCTGTACTGGCTGACTATCAATCCTTTAGAGAGTATCAAGATCCTGGTTATCCTGGTATTTATGTTGCTGGCAAACCCCATTGTCGTGCATGCGATCCTCCGCTTCTGCTATAAAACAAGGATCCCCTGGATAAAAGATACCACATTCCATCTGCTCAAGAATACGGGCAGTTCATCAGATAAGGAGGTGTGATTATGGATCTTGTGCTTCTGGCCCATCTTGTTATCCTTTTTTTCCTCATATGCACTGCCCTTGCAGCTATTGTCAGTAAGGATCTTCTGGAGTCGGTGATCATTTATAATGCTTACAGCTTCACCATAGCCGTGACTTACAGTATTTTAAGGGCTGTGGACGTGGCCATGACAGAGGCGGCTGTAGGGGCCGGTATATCAAGCATACTCTTTGTGGCTGCCCTATGCAAAACAAAAAGGAGAGAAGAGGAATGAGGCGTTTTATCCCGGTGGTGCTTTTTTGCATCTTCGGCATTGTCATGATCGCTGCAGTGTTGACTCTGGCGCCTGTAGGGGACCCACATCAGCCAGGCTATGCTGAATTCGTTCATCCGGAGGTCCCCTTTGAAGAGATTGTAAAGGAGGGGGAGACTGTAGCCCTGCATTACAACCGCAATGGCGCCTATGATACCGGCGCTTTGGACATCATTACATCCACCATATTCGATTACCGTGGGTATGATACCCTTTTTGAGGCAACGGTTCTTTTTACGGCCCTGATAAGTGTGCTTTCCATCATTGGAATAGCGAGAGATTAAAGGGTTTGGGTTTCTTTATCGCGAAACCCAAAACAAAGGACACCGAATGGTAAAGAAGGAAAAAGAGCCTGAATATAAAACCAGTCTGGTCATCCAGACAGTAACCCGAATGATGATCCCATTTCTGCTCATGTTCGGATTGAGTCTGATCGTTCATGGGCATCTGACTCCAGGCGGCGGCTTCCAGGGCGGCGTGATCATCGGTGCCACCTTTATCTTACTCGGACTGGCATTCAATAAAGACGAAGGACGACTTGCAGCACCGGACAGCAAGGTCAGGCTGATGGCCTCCTCAGGGATACTCATCTATATCGTGGTGGGGTTTTTCGGTATACTGGCCGGATATAATTTTTTGGCCAACCGATGCCTCAATTTCCCTCCCTCCGGGGAATTAGGGGAGCTTTTCAGCGGCGGTTCACTTTTCTGGATCAATATCGGGGTCGGTCTGACCGTGTCAGGCATAGCCATAGAGCTTTTTTATGCCTTTTTGGAGGAAAAACGGGACCCTGCATTTCGTAAAAATATCAAACAACTGAATGAAAAGAGGAGATGGTCGGATGGTGGGATTTCTCAGGATCCTGCTGAGTAGAATCGATTATGTAGTCACTGTGATACTTTTCTGTATCGGATTTTATGCCTTGGTTGTAAAACCGAATCTGATCAAAAAGATGATAGGTATGAATATAGTCGAGACCTCTGTTTATCTTTTTCTGATTGCCTCTGCCGATGTGAGATTGGGGGCGGCCACCCGGTTCTGGGCACATCCGAACGAGATTTTGAATGCACAGGAGGCGGTTCATGCCGCAGCAGGTGAAATGGCCATGGTGAATCCCATTCCTTCAGCCCTTGTTCTTACGGCTATTGTGGTGAGTGTGAGTGTTACAGCGGTTGCCTTGGGTTTGGCTGTCAAGATATATGAAAATTATGGCACCCTTGATACCCGGAAGATAATGAGATTGAAAGGATAAGGGGTTTATGGAGACATCTCTGGTGCAATCCGGATCGCAGCTTCAGGTATTCGTTCCCATCTGCCTTATATTCACGGCCGTTATCATGCCTATTATCGGAAGATTGGCAAAGCGCTTCAGAGAGCCCATCTACCTGCTTGCAACTGCACTTTCGGCTGCCATGGCAGTGGTTGTTTTTATCAAGGTCTTTAAATCTCCGGTTGGATATCTGGAATATTTCATGGGGTACGGGTGGCAAGGTCTCCGAGTCCTGAAGACCGGGCAGCCCATAGGGATTGTTTTAAAGACGGATCTGTTCGGGGCCATTCTGCTCCTTTTAATCAACGGGATCGGCGTCCTTGCAGCCTTTTATTCAGTTCCATATATCCACCATGAGGTGCCGGCATCCAAACATACATATTATTATACACTCTTTTTATTAATGCTGGGCGGGATGTCAGGGATTGCAATCACAGGGGATATATTCAATTTTTATGTGTTTTTTGAGATCGCATCCATCAGTTCCTATGCCCTTGTGGCCATTTCCGGCAAGGCCGAATCCCTGGAGGCCACCTTTAAATATCTGCTGGTGGGTGCCCTGAGTTCCATTTTTATCGTCTTTGCCATCGGACTCTTATTCAATGCGACCGGGACGCTCAATATGCAATACGCATCCAGACAGGTGGCCAAGATCGTTACCAGTCATCCCGATTCATTCATCTATCCCTTTCGTTATCTCATTTTCGCATCCCTGGGACTTTTCATCATGGGATTCAGTGTGAAGGCAGCCTTATTTCCAGGTCATGCATGGCTTGCGGATGCCCATCCGGTAGCACCCTCCTCTATAAGTGCCCTTTTGTCCGGACTGGTGATCAAGGCCACAGGCATATACCCCCTGGTACGCTTCCTGTTTGGGATTTTTGCTATCCACAGCGGGTATTACGGAAGGCTGATCAGGCCGCTCTTTTTGACCCTTGCTGTGATCACCATGCTGGGAGGCTCCTTTTTTGCCATTGCTCAGACCAAACTCAAACGGATGCTGGCCTTTTCCACCATTGCCCAGGTCGGCTATATCATGTTCGGTATCGGTTTGATCACAGATTTTGGCGTGGCCGGTTCCATACTCCATATCATCAACCATGCCATTGTGAAAGGACTTCTTTTCCTTATTTCCGGTATTATTATCTATAAGACAGGGATCACTGAGATTGCCGATATGGGAAAGCTGGGTTACAAGATGCCTTTGACCATGACATGCTTTGCCATTGGCGCCTGCTCCATGGTTGGTGTACCTCCTTTGAGCGGGTTTATGAGCAAATGGATTTTGGCCAATGCAGCATTTCAGGCTGGTTTGCCGTTTTTGATTGTGTTCTTGCTTCTGAGCAGCCTTTTGAATGCAGTATATTATTTCAGGGTGGTGGCCATCTCCTATTTTGGTATTCCAAAGATTGACATCGACCAGACGGATGAGGCCCCGGCCATGATGCAGGTTCCGATTGTCATACTGGCCTTTTTAGTTGTGTTGATCGGCATCCTGATCAAGTATCCCTTCCATGAGGTGGCCATGCCGGCCTCTTTGATGATTTTTAAATAAATATTCATGAAGGATGATTTAAAAAAAATACTGAAAAAATATGACTCATCAAATACAACTACAAAGCATTTTATAGGATCAAAGATTATAGTTTAAAGATATCGAAAAAAACATGATAGAGAAATGATCAGGTTCTAAGGAGGACACCAATGTTAGTGGAGAGCTATCTGCCATTACTTGCAGTCATGTTTCCTCTGGTTGCAATCGTATTTCGACCATTTGTGGAAAAGCACCGGTACTATCACTATACACTCATTGTCAGCTTTGTGACATTCATCATAGTAATGTTTATGTACCCATCCATAAAGGCGGGTAATATCCTCAATATGAGTCTGGATACCGGATTGGGATTTAATTTTGTATTCAGGGCGGATATGTTGGGTTTCTTTGTAGGATTCTTATCAATCCTTCTTTGGACACTTTCTTCGCTCTATGCCATCGACTATATGTCCGATTCGCATGCCCATGGCAGATACAATATCTTCTCCCTGCTTTCCCTGGGTGGCATGATGGGTGTGGTATTTACAGGAAATCTTTTCACCCTCTACATCTTTTTTGAGCTTTTGAGTGTGGCTTCGGCCATCCTCGTATTTCACGAAGAAACCCCTGAGGCCATGAAGGCGGGATTTAAATATCTCTTTTTAGGGATTGCCGGTGGCCTCATTTTGCTGTTCGGGATCATCATGACCTATGAGATCGCAGGCACCGGGGATCTGACAATGATAGGTATCGGTCTCCAGGGGAGCAAATGGCTGCCGTTTATTTTTTGGAGTTTCATAATCGGTTTTGGTGTGAAAGCAGGTATGTTTCCGATGCATATCTGGCTCCCTTCAGCCCATCCTGTGGCCCCTTCACCCGCCAGTGCACTTCTTTCGGGTGTCATGATCAAGGCAGGGGCCTACGGGATTTTTAAGACGGTTTATAACATCATAGGCTATACGGATTTGGTCCGTTCCCATATGGGGCTGATTTTTCCATTACTGGTGCTGGCCCTGATCACCATTTTCCTCGGCTCCGCCTGTGCCATTACCCAGACCGAGATAAAAAAGATGCTGGCTTATTCCAGTATCTCGCAGATCGGTTATGTGATCATGGGTATAGCGCTTCTGACACCTACCGGAATTGTCGGAGGGCTTCTCCACATCTTTGCCCATGCATTCATGAAGGGTACATTGTTCATGTGTGCCGGTGCGTTCATTCATAAGACCGGCCTTCGGGAACTCGAGGACCTCAAAGGCATAGGAAAACGGATGCCATTTACTACCGTTTGCTTCAGCATTTGTGCCCTTTCAATGATCGGGCTTCCGCCATTCATCGGATTTATCAGCAAGTGGTTTCTTGCCATGGGTTCCCTTGAGGCCATGAGATTGGGAAATTATTGGCCGGGCATCGGGTTGATAGCCCTTCTCACGCTTCTTCTGAGCAGCCTTTTGAATCTGGTCTATTATGGCCCTGTAGTCATCGGGGCCTGGATGCATGGAAACGGGGAATCCGCTCATGATTCTACTCCTGCTAAAAATGATGAAGCTGACAAGATTATGCTCATTCCGATGTTGTTTCTTTCCGTGGGGGTTTTTATCTTTGGCATAACACCCAGAATTCCCCTGGATTTTGTTCGCAAGATTAGCAAGATCTTTTTCCCATGATAATCAGGACGTATTTAAGGTGGCTTATGAGACAAAGGGATAAAATTGCTTGCCTGCTTTTACCCATGATTTTTGTGGGGGTCATTTTGATGAGCGGCATCCATGCTCACGCAACTGAAGCCGATCATCATCAACAGCCTCGAGAAGAATCAGGGCATCAGGAAAGGGTTTATGATAAAAACGGGGAGGATGTCCAATACCCTCATGATACTCATCATGAAGTAAAGACTCATGGAGAGGAGATCCATCAGGCAGAAGAAGGGCATTACGAGGGAGTGCATGGTGCGGGAGGGAATACCCATTATCAGGATAAGGGAATGGAGTACGAAGGGACTCATGAATCAGCGATGCATGAAGATCATGAGATCCCTTCAGGGATGCCCCTGGTCTATCTCTTCTACTGGGGGATATTGATCCTCATCATGGTCATTATATTGATCTATTTTGTGTATCGATTTAAAAAGAAACAGACCCGTCCCATCATTCCCCTGGCGGTATTTTTCGTCCTTTTTGCGATAGCCATCTATGTCTTAGAGATTATGGCACCGACCTTCACCGGAAGGTTTGATCCTGTGAGTCTAAGGGTTGTTAATGGATTTCACGAGGGAACCAACCTCGGTTTTTTGCGTTTTCTTTATAAATTCTTACTGGGCATTTTTATGACATTCTTTGCCTTTTTCAATCTGGATCGAAAGAGATATAACTCCATGAAGGACACGGAAGATTAACACATGACAGATGACTCCGGGACAACAAAGGTACTGGTTGTAGATGATGATCCTGCCACAAGGGACATCATCCGGCTGAGTCTCTGTCCTCTTGGTTATCATGTAAGCGAAGCAACTACAGGTACTGAGGTTCTGGAAAAAGTAATCATTGAAAATCCTGATATCATTGTGCTGGATGTCATGTTGCCGGAAAAATCAGGACTGGAGGTCTGTAAATACCTTAAGGAGAGTTCCATTACTGCTCATTTACCCATTATTATGTTGACTGCCAAGCAGGACCTTGCGGACAAACTGGCCGGGCTGGATACCGGAGCGGATGATTATGTGATCAAGCCTTTTGATCCTCTGGAACTGGAGGCCAGAATCAAGGCATTATTGAGAAAAACAAGGCGTGACCTGCATGCCAATCCCCTCACTCATCTGCCGGGGAGCATATCCATTGAGAAGGAGATCCAGAGGGTTATTGATGAGGCAGAGCCCTTTGCAGCTATTTTTATCGATCTGGACAATTTTAAGGCATATAACGACAATTATGGTTATGCCGCAGGAAACCGGATCATTACATTTACGGCCCATACCATCATGGCGGCAGTTAAAAGATACGGCAGTCCTCAAGATTTTATCGGGCATATCGGCGGAGATGATTTTGTCTGCCTGACCACACCCGACTATGTGGATAAGATCTGTCAGGAGATTATCAGGATATTCGACCAGCTCATTCATCTGCATTATCGGGAGGATGATCTGAATAAGGGATATATTGTGAATGAAGACCGGCGAGGGGTGATCAAAAAGTTTCCGTTAATGACGATCACACTGGTGGTGATTACCAATGAAGAAAGCGCTTTTGATCATCATTTGCAGGTCTCGGAGAAGGCTGCAGAACTGAAAAGGCATGTGAAGATGCTTCATGGAAGCAATTACAGAAAGGATCGACGAAGAGGGAGTACTGCTCCAACGGTCCATAAGGGAGGATCGAATAAAAAGGATGAGACTTAATATTACCCAAAAACTGATGATCGGTTTTCTGGTGGTCCTTCTCTTTGGGGCATTGAGTGGCGCAATCTCCTATGTCAGCCTCGGGCAGATGGAGGTCCAGCTTCAATCCCTTTATACCACTAAAGGAAAGGATTGGGACGAAGGGGTCCGGGCGATTATCAAAGATATCAAACATACCAAGATGCTCACCTTTGCCCTCATCATGCTGGATTTCCTTGTCACTGTGATCGTGATCCTGATTCTCTCCAATAAGTTTACGGATCCGATCATATCCCTTTCTGCTATGGCCCAAGAGATCAGAGAGGGGCATTGGGGAAAAATGATCAAGTTCTCCAGCGAAGATGAGATCGGGCAATTGGCCAAGACCTTTAATCAAATGTCAAAATCGATCCTGGACAGGGAAAACCAGATCAAGATGACCGAGGAGGAACTCAGAAAACGGGATGAGGTCCTGGTTAAGGCCAACAAAGAACTGGAGAGGTTGAATCAACTGAAATCGGATTTTTTATCCACCGTATCCCACGAACTCAAGACGCCGCTCGCCAATATCCGCGAGGGCACCGAGCTGCTGCTCGATGGCTCGGTCGGGGAGCTGGAGCCCCCGCAGCGCGAGGTGACGGACATCCTGCGCGCCAACGGCCTCAAGCT
>JBLIRM010000200.1:0-6650 GCA_049472295.1 bacterium
ACCACATCATAGACCCGCTCTGTTTCCTTGATATGCAGACGGGCATCCCTGTGGATCGGATGGACCTTGGGATGTTTCATGCCCGTTACAAGATCCGGGGGACAATATTCCCTTGCCAGGCTTAGTGCCGTAGGATCGAGCTCGATATAATCGATGTGGTGCAGGCTTCCATATTTTATGGCCTCCTTCAGGCTTCCTATCCCTGTGCCGATCAGCAGGACGTTTTGGGGTGCGGGATGCTGGATCATGGGGAGATGGACCATCCATTCCTCCGTCCATTGATTCGGAATGGTGCTGGTAAGCACACCATGTTCGAAAAAGCTGTATTCCCCGTTCATCCGGGTCAGGGCGATCCGGCCGAAGATGGAATCCTCACATGCAAGGAGTTGGAAATCCTTCCACTGGAAGGCATAGATCCAAAGATCCACTGGGAAGAAGGGAGTGGTGAAGAACAGGCCCAAAAAGACCAGGGCGAGGCTGCCGGATATCCATGCCCCTTTGGGGTTCTTGCCGGGTTGTTGGATACAGATGAGCAGAGCTGATAGCAGGTTTACAAGGCCCAACAGGAGACAGATGCTGAGGTGGCTCATGATGTATATAAGTAAGAAGCTGAACAGGCCGCCACCTGCTGCGGACCCGATCGCCTCCAGTACATAGACCCATCCGACCCTTTTGGCAGGGGAGAGGTGGGGTAGGGCGAACCACTGATAACCCAGACTGAACATCACACCCAGGATGAGGCACAGGGGCGAGAGAAGCAGGAATGAAACCCAGAAGATGGGTCCCATGCCCACCGTGGCCATTTGAGGAAGATGAAAGATGAGCCTGGACCATCGGATCAGGATGACCTGAATGATCAGGATGAAGGGGAGGGTGGTCTGCAGGATGGCAAAACGGCGTCGAATGGTGATCTCATCATGACCCTTCCATCTGCCTCCGATACTGCTTCCGAGGGCCACCCAGAAAAACCAGGATGCCAGGACAAAACCCATGGTGAGCTCATTTCCTGAAAAAACAGCGATGAGTTCCCGGATCAGGATGATCTGGCTGCATATGGCATTGACACCGATAAGGGAAATGGCCAAATAAAGACGCTTCATTGTTTCATGTTTTTTGTTCTCAAAATAAGAACTTATTTTAATTATTTGTGGCGCGGCGAAGCGGCATGAGCGTTTACTCTGAAAGTATCATATATACTATTGAAAATTATATTTTTCATGATTTGTGGTGATCTGAAAGATCATGAGGGTATTTCTATTCAATAAATCTCAGATAATAATCATCCGGTCCGATCCAATCTTTGAGCTCTGAGCGGCTGTATTCGTGAGGTTCGGTTCCTCTCTGGAATACCTCGATGATATGATTGGGGAAGTTCTCTGTAACGCGCAGACCATTATCAGGATCGATCGTGACAAAGAGGACATCATTCGGTCTTTCGAATCCCCTGATCGGTTTTCCCTGGAGATAGGACTTCATGAAATCGGTCCATATGGGGCAGGCAGCCCTGGAGCCGGTTTCATTGCGGCCAAGGCTGATCTTTTCATCAAATCCCACCCACACCCCTGTGGCAATCTGGGGATTGAAACCGATAAACCAGGCATCCGTAAAATTGTCCGTGGTCCCGGTTTTCCCTGCCACACCCACACCAACCCCCCTAGCCCTTCGACCGGTGCCATGTTCCACAACACCTTGAAGTAGACTGGACATAATATAGGCCGTAGATGGATTGATCACCTGTTTTTTCTCAGACAGCGAGGCATAAATGGTTTCTCCTCCATGATCAGACACATAACGGATATATACAGGCTTCACCCTGAATCCCCCATTTGAAAAGGGGATATAAGCAGCGGTCAATTCCTCGAGGCTCACCTCAAAGGCCCCTAAGGCAAGGGAGGGATAAGGTTCCAGAGGGGATTCGATCCCCAATAGGCGGGCATACTGGATGGCATTGGTAATGCCTATCTTATAGATGAGTTTGACAGTGGCCACATTCACCGATTTCTCCAGTGCGGTTCGGAGTCTGATGGGACCGTAGAATCTTTTTCTGAAATTTTGCGGTTTCCATGGTTTCTTTACACCCGGGAGTTTATAGATCACCGGGGCATCCATGATGATGTCTGCGGGTGTAAAGCCATTCTGTATGGCGGCGGCATAAATGATGGGTTTGAATGCCGAGCCGGGCTGTCGTTTCGCCTGGGTCGCCCTGTTGAACTGGCTGACGGTAAAGTCCCTTCCTCCGATCTGGCATATCACATGCCCTGTGTCTGGGTCCAGAGCGATGAGCGAAGCCTGGACCGGAAGATCCTCTTCTGTTGTAAGGCCCTGTTTTTTCCGTCTCTCTTCCAGCTCTTCCAGCCCCTTTGCCAAGGCTTCCTCTGCCATGGCCTGTGCTTCCAGATCAAGGGTGGTATACACCTGCAGTCCGCCGCGGTAGAGGAGATTCGGTCCCATCTCCCTTTCCAGAAGTTGCCTGACCTTTTCTATAAAATAGGGCGCCGGAGGCAGGGCCTTCTCTCTTTGCACGATCCCGATAGGTGAATCCACCGCTTCCTTGAATTCCTCGTGGGTGATGAGCCCTTCCTCCTGCATCCTGTATAATACATGCCTTCGTCTTCGCAGGGCCTTTTCGGGATAAAAAAATGGGGTATAGAGACTGGGTGCCTTTGGTAATCCTGCGATAAGTGCACATTCGGAAAGATTGAGATCCCAGACATCCTTTTCAAAAAAGGTCTGAGCAGCGGCCTGAACCCCGTATGCCCCGCTTCCGTAATATATTTGATTCAGATACATTCCCAGGATTTCCTCTTTTTTATATATCCTTTCGATCTGTATGGCCAGCAGGGCCTCTTTTGCCTTTCTGTCAAAGCTCTTTTCAGGTGTCAGGAACAGTACCTTGGAGAGCTGCTGGGTGATGGTGCTTCCCCCCTGCAGGATCTTACCCGCCTTTATATTGACAATGGCCGCCCTCAAGATGCCGAACCAGTCCAGACCTTCATGATCAAAAAAATGTTTGTCTTCAACCGCAATAGTGGCCTGTTTCAATATTTTTGGGATTTGCTCCAGAGGCACTGGTGAGCGGCGTTCGGTAAACCATTGGATGACCTGCGTGCCGTCGTGGGAATAAACCGTGGTGGCCATGAATGGCTGATAGTTTTCCAGTGTCCTGATCTCCGGAAGCCCGCTCAGGATTGAGACGAAGATCCCCGCCAATATGCCGCCAATCATAAATGCGCAGGCAACACACCAGAAGAAGATCAGTTTTTGGCTTCTTAAATTCATGAGGATATTATAGGCCAAAGTGATGTCATTATAAAGGAAATTTTAGATTTTTTTCGATATCTTAAAATTTTATGGACTCGAAAAAATTACTCAAAACTTAATGGAATTTTTTTAAGACTCTAAAGCCCGATTTGTTGCATAAAAATTCTTGATACGCTCCTCAGATAATGATTGTTCAAAACGGATCGGCTTAAAATAAGATTAAAACAATAAAGATGCAGAGCTGCTTGACACATAGCTGCTTTTTTATTGACAAGAGGAATTGTAAAATTATACAATGACCTTCATCAAAGAGCGGGCATAACTCAGTTGGTAGAGTATGAGCTTCCCAAGCTCAGAGTCGCGGGTTCGAATCCCGTTGCCCGCTCCATCCACATTAAAGCCTCCCGGATCTCATCATTGTGGTCTTTATTGTATTTATTGAACAGGTTCTCTTGAAGTGTCTCATCCAATTTTAATGGCATATATTTATAACCCAATTTAATTAATATTGATTAAATCTATTTATTAATACTATTATTTTAATTTAATCATATATTTATGATATTATTTGATCTGATTTAAATAAATCTGTTGACAAATAATTTTATTTTGTCATAATTATATATCTTTGTATACAAATATAAAAATAGGACAATAAATGTGAATAGACAAGTTTATGATGTGAATGATGTCATGGAGGCATTATCCATCTCCCGTGTGACCTGTTATAAGCTGATTAGAAGTGGAAAATTGAGAGCCATCAGGATAGGAAACCGTTGGAAAGTCCCCAGGCAGGCATTGGATGATTTTTTGTCGGGCAAGGAATCAAAAGGGAAGCAAGAATTCAAGACTTGATAAAGAAAGGTGCGGATATTGTTATGATTTTGACTCGGATGAAAAAAAGATGTCTTGTTAAGAATAAAAATTAGCAGATGTGATCCGTCAAATTAAATATCAGAGGGATAAAAGATACGGAATGAATCATATTGGTTTTGAATCAAAAGAAAGGGTTCCTCGAGATTTAGAGGACCTTTTGCACCCCTTGATAGTGCCGAAGATGGTCAGATATCCAATATCGGCAGAAATTCAAACCATTAGCCTGTAGGGGGGATAGGCCATGCTATCAGTCGATCAGACGTGCCAGATTCTGGGGATCGATAGAAAGATGTTTAATGATCTGTTTGTGGGGGGTGATCTGAAAGTGGATCTCTCAGAAGACAAAATGGCTGTCCGCGAGGAGGACCTGGAGGATTTCATGCTAAATTACGGCATCTTCAGGATCATGAAGATGATGACTGATAGGAGGGATTTGGGATAAACCAATCTCCTTTGATATCCTCTTACATCCCGACGCCTTTGATCGGATGGCCGCAAATAATGCACTTCCCATCCCTGATTTTATAGTGCTGTAATGTATAGCCAAACCTTTCGATCACTGTCTGTCCGCACTTGGGACAATAGGTGCTCTCTCCGGGATCCCCTGGCACATTTCCTGAGTATACGTATTTAAGGCCGGTTTCAATGCCCAGTTTACGGCACTGTCGGATAAGCTTAATGGGGGTGGCAGGCAGGTTGCTCAACTGATGATTGGGCCGAAATCTGCTGATATGCCATGGGATATCGGAACTGCTTTCCGCCAGAAAAAGGGCTATACTTTTCATATCCTTTAGAGAATCATTTAGTGAAGGAATCAGCAGGGTGGTCACCTCCACCCATATGCCCAGGTCGATCATTGCCTTGATATTTTCCAAAACAGGCTCCAATCTGGCACCGCAGAACCTGACATAGAACGTGTCGGAGTAAGCCTTCAGATCCACATTGACTGCATCGATATAGGGTGCTATATCCTGTAATGCCTTTTCTGCGATGTATCCATTGGTGATCAGGCAATTTTTGATTCCCGCCTCTTTGGCCAGGCGGGCTGTTTCAAATACGGTTTCCAGGAATATGGTTGGTTCCGTGTAGGTGTAGGCAATACTTTTGCATTTTGCGGATTTTGCCTCCCTAACGATTTCCTGTGGCTCGACATCATCCCCTTTGATTGAATCGTTGCTATCCTGGATGACTTGGGAGATCTCGAAGTTTTGACAGTGCATGCATGTCATATTGCATCCCATGGTGGCGATGGAATATGACTTGGAGCCCGGATGGAAATGATAGAGGGGCTTTTTTTCAATAGGATCCAGATGTCTTGCTATCAGTTTATGAGCCACAAGGCTATAGAGGGTTCCGTCTCTGTTCAATCGAACACCGCATCTGCCGGTATTTGAGGGTGAAATATGGCAATAATGCCGGCATAGACGACATTCGACCTTGTGGTCCGGAAGTTCTTGATACCAGAGTGCCTTTTGAAAAGATTCAGACATTTCTATTATATATCATCTGAATTGAGTTGCTGGGAGATAGATTCTTAAAGGGAACTATAGTAAAAGCTAAGATTAAGTCGTCATTGCAAGGACGCAAGCCCGTAACAATCTCAGATTGGCTTGATATATCATGGCTCACTATGACATAAAAAGAGATTGCCGCGTCGGCCTTAGGCCTCCTCTTAATAACCACACTATAAAGCACCCTTTAAGGGTGCAAAGCAAGCCACCCGTTTTATGGGTGTTCATTGACTATATTTCGCTGCAAATAGCTCTCTACGAATTGCCAGGATAGTTTAAGAAAGGGTTATGGCATCAAACGAACAGTTATCCACACAAACCCCGCAATCCATACATTCATCGGGATTAATCACATCGGCCTTATCATTTTTTAAGGACAGGACTTCATTCGGACAATCCTCAACGCAACTGCCGCAACCTGTACATTTTTCAGAATCTATGATTGGCGGCATCCCCTTTTCCCCCTTTCTCTTATGAAGGCTTGCCTTTTTTTGAAGGATGAAACTTGCCTCTTACACCACCCATACTCTTACTTTTTTTCAGGGTTGGATTGGGCCCCTTGCCCTTAACCATTTTTTGGTAGAATCCCTTGAACATGCTTTTTTCCCTTTTTTTAATAACCTCCTTTTTCTCGTCCCAAACCTCTTTGGTAATCTCTTCCTGGAGATGGTGGGCATCTTTCATAGCCTCAAGGGATGAGGAGATTTCCGATGAGACTGTGGTGGAAACCTCGGGAGGAAGTTTTTGATCAGGGGATTCCTGCTTTTTGTCCCGATCCTTCTTCATAATGATTCCTCCTTTTTATTTGATTGTCTTGAGATAGGCGGCTGCTTCCTCTGGTGGGGTGGGGTTGATATAAAATCCCGACCCCATTTCCAGTCCTGTGGGTTTGAGCAGTCTGGGAATAATCTCTAAATGCCAGTGAAAGTCAAATTGCATGGTGTCCCATAAAGTCTCCTTCGGGACATGATTGGGGCAGGTGTGAAGTACGAAACTGTAGGC
>JBLIRM010000201.1:0-6606 GCA_049472295.1 bacterium
TAATATCAACACAGAGGCTTCTCAGTATTCTCCAACGGCCGGCACCCATACGAGGGCCATGTCGGTCGCACTGCCACCGTTCCCGTCGTTCACAGTAAGATAGACTGTTCTCCATCCGCCGGTCGCGCCCTTAGTCCACGTGAAACTGCAGGTGCTTTCCGAACTTGTCCCAGGGATGCCACCAAGGGCTGTCCATGAAAAGGTAAGTGGGTCGCCATCCGGATCCGAGGAGTCGGTTCCGCTGAACCAGTATGATATAGAATAATCATTGTTGATGCCCGGGGATGAATGGATCACGGCGGTCGGCGGTTGATTCTGCACGATCGCGATCCAATCGCTCTCGCCAACTAGGCTAGGGACAGTATCGTCTATCACCTTTATCTTGATTTGACTCGAATTACCTGAATAGTTGAGATATGTTACCTTCGAACCATTGTCAGAGGTTTTATCAAATTGTATGTATCCTTTATAAATCTCCGTGTTGTCAGCCTCAACAATATACACGTTGGACCGACCGCCATGGCCCGCGATCCATCTGCCGTTAATTTCTCGGTCCGCAACGATTCGGTTCTCTGCTGTGTCCCAAGCCTCGATGGTAACTTCAAAAGCTATGCCCGCATTGATGGAATTTGGGACACTGATGTGAAACTCATCCGCCTCCGGCTGGTACAGATATTTGTAGATCCGGGTGCATGTCTTGGTGCCGCAAGACCCGCAACTGCACGATTCGCTTCTCGACTCTGTTGCAACAGATGGAAGGTAGTTGTAGTAGAAAAATCGGTCCCGTTCGTTTTCGGGCCTGCACTTGCAACTGCTGGTGAGAAGGCCCGTGAAAGGGTTGCGAGCCCATACACACCTGCAAATCGTTGGGTCAAAGGTGCAGCTCCAATAGTCTTCCACAAAATTGTCGAACCCTGCCTCAGCCATAGAAACCGGCATAAATGAGGCAAAGCAGAACGCCGACAGGATGACGAAGAGAAAGAGAAAGTAAAAGAAACGGATAAGTTTGGTGTGAAGTTGTGTCTTCATGACACCTCCCCTTGGTTGAGATGATAAAAGATTTATGCCCTGCAAGGGCGTGAGCTTATGGGGTGAAAGTCCCCTATAGGAGGATCACCATATTATGCCCACATAATATGGGAGCAACGAGGCAATGACAAAGGCGAATCCGTTTGCTGTAGCCGGATACGAGCGAAATGGGATAGCATCCCACTGCACGGGCGCAATGCCTTTCGGGGTAATCAATCTTACCAGAGCCTGGAAGCGTATGCAGCAGAACAAGGGCACGGCAGGAAACAATGGTATCAGCATCAGGACATTTCCGGCCTTTGTCCGGGAGCCCTGGCATCGGATAAGACAGTGGCTGCGGGAGGGGAGATACAAGCCGTTACCGGTAATGTGCACACAGATTCCAAAGCGCTTCGGCGGCAAAAGACCACCTGGTATCCCCATTATTGCGGGCCGACTGATCTATCAGGCTATCCAATAAGTGTTTTCCCCGGTATTCGAAGCGATCCTTTCGAAATCGAGTTTTTGTTTCCAGCCGGGGCGATCAGTCCATGACGCTCTCAGGCAGGTTAAAGGATTATGGCACAGGACTAGCAGTATATGGTGGAAATTGAGATTGAGAAGTATTTCAACTGGGTTAACCAGAATGTCCTAATTATGAGTTTCACCTGCAGGGTCAAAGACAAAAGCGCATTACGTTTGATCGGCCGGTATCTTCTCTCAGTAGTCATGATCGATGACAGCATACATCCAAGTCGGGAAGGGGTTCCCCAGAGAGGTCCTCTTTCGCCTCTTTTAGCGAATATCCTCCTTGATGATCTTTTTACAAAGAGCTTGGGCGGTGTGGGCACCGCTTTGTTCGGTATGCGGATGACTTTCCATTTTGGTAAAAATCAAGCTTCGCCGGCAATCGGGTCATGCAAAGTGGATCCCACTGGCCAAAGAAGGAATTCAGGCTTGAGGTAAACCTCCACAGGTCCTGGGTAGTAAATGCGAGTGAGTGCTAATAACTTGGTTCCGTGATTAATCCCTGACGCATCCTATGCTCAGACCGGGCAATGGATGATTTCAAGAATACGATCCGTAGGGGTCTCAGCCAGCAATAAGGGTATCTCCGTGAAGGTGCCTATTAGAAAAATCTCTGACTATATTCGTAGATGGATTAATTACTCTGCACTGTCGCAATGCTACCGACCCATTCCTAAGCTTGACAAGTGGATCAGATGCCGATTAAGGATGTGATATATCAGGTGACGGCGGAAGCCCTGACACGCGTTTACCACTTGCTGAAACTGGATGTGTTGAAAAAAGGTTTTCCGTGTATCTTCTCCAGTAAAGGTCCATGGTACCTCTTTTGGAGATTGGCACACAGATGGGTTTGGCGAGTGTCTGGCTCAAAAAGCAGGGTCTTGGCTCTATCAAAGAACTTTAGATCGCATATCACTGCGGATAATTTCCGGTGAAACGACCATTACGAACCAGCAATCTGAGCGGTGTGGGAGGCTGGGGGTGAAAAATTTCCAGCTACCCTATTTCTTTCTATGAAAAAAAGTATACGGAAAATTTAGATTTTTGTCAAGTCAAATATTTACCTTCTCAAAAAGTTGACTGATATGATAAACTTGCAAAAAAAGGTGCAATAGGGTAACATAAATAACATTGTAAAACTGATTTTAAGTGACAAATCGGTGTCATTTTGTGTCAAATATTTTTGTTTTTTTATTAAGGGGTTTAGTCAATGCTCGAAAAAGTAAGAAATAATGTCAAATCTCGTGGTGTCCAGATCGTTATCGTCGTGGTGGTCGTAGCTTTTATCGGCACAATTTTTCTGGTTTGGGGACACGGGGGGAAACAGGAACATAGAGGTACAGTCCTGGCCAAGGTTTATGAGAATGAGATCACATATCCTGAATATCAGCAGGAATTTTATCAATTGACTCAGCAGTACCGTAAGCTTTATAAAGATCAGTGGTCAGACGAACTGGTCGAAAGGCTTCAGTTGAAACGCCTTGCCTTTGACAATATAGTGAACCATTATATCCTTTTCCATAAGTCTCTGGAATGGGGAATCCCTCTTACTGACGAAGAGGTGATGAATTACATCAAATCCTTACCTGCATTTCAGATGAATGGGGTTTTCAACAGCGATCTGTACCGTCAGCGTTTGAGTATGGAACGGATCGACCCACAGGAATTCGAAAACGATATAAAAAGGCACCTGTTGTTTAAGAAGGTCCAGGAGAAGGTGACCGGAGGATTCAATGTCACTGATCAGGAGCTTGAACAAAGATTCCGAAAAAACAATGAAAGGATCAAGGCAAAATATCTCATCCTGCCTTTCGAGAAATTGACCTCTCAAGTGGAGGTCAGTCTTGAGGAGCTAAAGGCGTATTATGAGGCCAATAAGGATAAATATCGTTATGCAGAGCGTCGGACCATTGAATTGCTTTTTATAGACCCCAGGGATTTTCAGGCAGATGCCCAGATCAATGATGAAGAGATCAATCGCTATTATAATCGACACCAGAGTCAGTTTTTGGTTCGTAAACAGATCAAGGCCAGTCATATACTCTTAAATGTCAATCCGGATACACAGCCTGATGCAGATGAAAAGATAAAGGAAAAGGCTGTAGGTCTGTTGAAAAGGATTGAAGCAGGAGAAGACTTCCAAGAATTGGCAAAGACCTATTCTGATTGTCCGAGTTCCAAGAGGGGAGGGGATCTGGGATATTTTGGAAAGGGAAAGATGGACCCTGAATTCGAGAAGGCAGCATTTGCTCTTGGTATAGGAGAGGTGAGTCAGGTCATCAAGAGTTCCTTTGGATACCACATTATCAAGGTTCAAGATATCAAACCCGAACATATAAAACCTCTGGATGAAGTAAGGGATCAGATTGTCAGGGCACTCAAGACAGAAAAGGGAAAAGAATTGGCTCGATTAAAGATGGAGGATATGGTCCGTAAGATGTACAAGGGAAAATTTATGAGGGAATTTGCATTGGAGGATCGTGTCAACTATAAAACGGAAGGCCCATTTTTGCAGGGGCAGCCGATTCCTCTATTTGGCAAGGATAAATCGGCAATGGATGCAATCTTTAGTCTGGAGATAGACCAGATTTCCCGAATTGTGGAAGGTTCCAAGGGATTGTTCGTTTTTCGGCTCGTATCCATCGATCCGCCCCGTGAAATGACCTATAAGGAGGTGGAAACCAGAGTCGAGCGGGAAACAAGAATGGAAAAGGCAAAACATAAAGCCATTGAAGAGGCCGAAATGCTAAGACAGAGATTGATTGAAAATCCCGATATTCAGAGTCTGGCAAATTCAAAAGCGCTTCAGGCCTTTGATACCGGTGAATTTAAAAGAGGCGAATACATAAGCGGCCTTGGGAATCTGGATGATCAGCAGATGCAGATGTTGTTTTCTCTCCAATCCGGAGAGATCTCACCCGTGATGGAGACACAGCAGGGTTTTGCGATTTTTAAAATAACGGAAAAGATCAATATCGATGAGCGAGAATTTGAAAGATATAAAGATGTGCTCCGCTCCCAGCTACTCCAAGTCAGACAACAGGAACTGTTCAATGCATGGGTTGACAGAGTCAAAAAAGAGATTAATATTGAGATATACCATCAAGATTTAATCAGCTGAACAGTTTCTTATGATGTCATCAGATCCTTTTCTGGCCTGCCCCTTCTATATCTTTTTACCCTTCTATAAAGAACGATGGTTTGTATAGGGTAAAAGAATATAATGCCAATCTGCAGTCAGACAATTACAAAGTCAATGCGAGGGTGAGCCGAAGCCCCGAGCAAAGCGAAGAGGACAGCTACGTGGCAATCCCAGATTGAGATTGCTTCACTCCGTTCACAATGACTTAGTATAGAATTGATTCCAACTCAGTATGAGTCACAATGACCAAAGTATAAAACGTTTCTGATTATATTTTTGTATCATTAAGTAATTGATTAATAATAGTTTATTCCCCTGGCAACGATCGTTACATATCCCGAAAAAGGTCTTCTTCTTTGATCCCTTATATTTATAATTGGTTAATAGAGTAAGGATTTAAGGACATTGCCGTCTAATTTGATGTAAAAGGAAATAACAGAGGGGGGTTTAGAAAAGTTTATGAACGATAATTCAGGAGGTGTAAGAGATGTTACAGAAGATATTGAACATGGAGGCCTATGAAAAGGTAATAATTCTTTGCTGCGGCTCTTTCAGTATGCTGATCTTGTTTCTGATTCTCAGGCAGGGTTTCTAAGACTTTCAAACTCAGATCCCTTTTAAAAGGATTGAAGATCTTTCAGAGACAAAAAACTCAAGACTGTCCAACACCCCAAAACATGCTTTGTTTGACATATCTGCTAAATCAAAAAGGGGATGTTGAACAGTCTTTTTTTGTATATTCACTCCATATCATTCTTTAAAATTTTGATAATCCGATTCTTATAAGAATACCAGGACACTTCCCTGCATGGTTCAAGATGAAAAGATTGTCTCTAATGCATTGACAGTCGCATTCTTTTCCTTGACAGCATATCTTGTATCAGATAAGATGTTGTGGGCTTCGATGATTATATCCATTTGGATCATAAGGCCTTTTGGAGACTAATACACCAAATTGTCCGATGATCCGGATCTTTGATTACCGATAAGAGTTCCAAGAGAACCAGAATATTTCCGCTACATTTTCATGACCTATATCAGCGTATTGAGAAAGGATAACCCTATGTCCCATCGAAATCCAAAATCATGGTTTGTGCTCTGTATTGTTCTCTTTGTTCTGTTTTTGGGCTGCACTCAGGTCCAGAAGGTCAGTTTGAAAGATGCCGTACCTGAATGTCAGGGCCAGACACAGAAAGACAAGGTGATTTGCCGGGGTTTGGGATGGTTGTTCGCAAACCCGGCGGATATCCAGAAAGATGGCTTTTTGGAGCTCGGAGAAGAGATCAACCTTTTTTACAAATTTTATTTGAGAGGGGATAATAAACAGGAGAAGGCATTTTTTAAATCCATTATTGAATCCAAGGTGGATTATCTGCTCAGGGAGCATGACCTGATCGTTGATTTTGCAGGAGAGATCACGGGCTATCTTGCCTTTGCGAAGATCATGAAGAGATTGGATATTAAAAGGCCCATGTATGATAAGTTTATCAAGGATGAGATCCTTACTAATCCCATGACCTATCCGCCCAATGCCACATATATGATCCTGAATTCCGCTCTTGTCGAGGATATCGGATATCAACCGAAGATGCCCTTCGGAAACCTTGTGAGTCAGGGTGTTATTGCCCGGTTTAGCAAGAATCCGGAGCTGGTTCCCATCGGCAAGGCCTATGCATCCGCGGATGATATACAGAATTTTTATTATGACATCACCCATGAGATCTTTGCGGTATCCAATTTCGGGGATCGGGACCCGGGTCAGTATCTGCTCGATGACGAGATCCAGTTCCTGAAGGGGATTATCCCCCAGGGCGTTACTCTTTACGTTGAAAAGGGAGAATTGGACATCCTGGCGGAGTTGATCGTCTGCTCCAAGATGCTCAATCATACGGATTATCATAGCTATGAGGCTGGGGTGCAGTATATTT
>JBLIRM010000202.1:0-6587 GCA_049472295.1 bacterium
GTGAACTCCACCATCCCCTGCTCTCCACCACATGTCCTGCGCAATCCCCTGTCAATTCCGGGGCACATTCCGTCCCATCGGTATTGAAACAGTATATGTCCCCTACGGTATGAACACACGGCATGCCGTCACCCGCAGGGCTATAAAACCCGTACCACCAATAAGGCCCCGTGGCCTTTGTTCCTGTAAACACCACGGCTGTTTTGTCTCCGGCTGTGATCCATGCACCGCCTTCCCATTCATCCGGATCGCGATAATCATCCATCCTAAAATCAGTCGGATCATTTAAGTGACTTGAATATAATAACAATTTACTGGCATTGAGGTGGGTGTTCGGATCCGGTGGGTTCCCATCCAACCATGGCGCATAGGCATATAAAGAAGGGCCTGTCCCTGACAACCCGCCGTCCCGATATCTCCCGACAGCAAGGGTTGCCCCTCCCGTATAGACATCAGCCCACGCCTGAGGAATCGTAAAGAGATATCCCGTGGTGTTGTAAAGGGATTCGTTTCCAATGTACCAACCGCCGGCTGTGTTGGGACTGGACAGGTCCACTTCACACCATCCATGTGTAGGCAGGAGGTCTTCACCATGGAGGTGCTGTCCGAAGGCCAGATAGAGCTTGGGTGATGTCTGATCGCCCTGGGCAGGCAGGTATTCCATTCCGATTCGAGGCATTTCCGTCCAGACCTCAAATATTCCGCCCCGGACATCATGAAAATCCTGAATCGTTGCGGCGACATTAAGATCTTCTAAATTACGCGATAAACTCGGTGCCGGAATACTGATCTCGGAAACGTAGTTCCAGAGACCGTTTCCCGTACCGAAAAGGGATCCCGGATATCCGTCCGCCTCACCGCCCGGATCACCATCCGGACGATAGGCCAGGGCCTCACCGCCATATTCCCAACTTTCAGCATCATTTGCATCCGGCTCCCTATCCGGAAGCCTGAAGGCGCCGAGATATACAAGATCGCTCGGGGAAAGGAGATTGCCGGGTAATTCAGGTGATTCAGGTGATACTGTCAGGCTCACATGGACTGCGGCCGGGCTGTTGCCGGCCCCGGGGGCATTCACCGTAATCGTTCCATTGTGGCTGCCCACACCCAGGCCACCAATATTCACGGATACGCTGATCGTGTCACTCTCCCCTGCGGATGTGCCGTCCGTCGGGGATACACTCAACCAGTCTGCATCGTCACTGATAGTATAAGTCAGCTCACCCCCGCCATCATTGGTTACCGTAAAACCCTGATCTGCAGGATCTGCTCCTCCCTCTATAGCAGTAAAGGTGAGGCTGGTTGGATTCAAGGAAAGATTCGGCGCGACCGGTCCTTCAGGTTCCCAACCTGCAATCCTGGCCAGCATATACCAGGCGGCCCTTCCTTTAAGCACACAATTCAGATTGGCCTCCGGCGGATTATCGGAATGTGCGCACCCACTGCACCCATCATATCCGGATACACCATTTCCCGTTGTTAACTGGGCCAGCTCTGAACCCGGATGAGCGGTTATCCATTGCTGGGCCCAATTTCCCCCGGAATAATCCAGGTTATCATACATATCCTGATCCCAGAAATATGTACCATCCGGATCATAGGCCTCGATATCCGCAAAATCAAAGAGAATTCTATTATTGTCAATACAGTGCTGCCTTATAAGCTGGTTATTGTAATGGACACTATCCGGAGAAAGGTCTTCACCTTGACCTTCCGAATGACCGGTCATAAATACAAACGTGACATCAGGATACTCTGAAATCAGTATCTCCATATTATCCACGTAGCGCTGGGCATTGTGGCCATTGATGCTGCACCAGGACCACATCACAACATTAACATGGCTATTGGCCGGATTATTTAATAAATCTCTGGTGGCTGTAACCCACGGGGTCACATCATGCTCATCAATCCAATCCCCTTGACTCAAATCTTCACACCCTGGAATACCATAATCATCCAGATCCAATGCGCCGGCAGCCCCACTATCCGACCAACCATACGTATCTCCGAATGCCGGAAAACTCATAAGGCAATCCATTCCGGTGATCAACTGACTTCCATGGGAGGTATGCTGATAGACAATATGAAGATTATCCTTAGCAGCCTGGATCCATTCTGAAGGCACCTCTGAGAGATCCGTACAGGTATGATCTATAACCATACCTGCTGTTGGCGCTGAAGAATCATGAATAGAGATAGAGGCCTCACTCGAGCATGTGCCCCCTTGACCGTCATCCACTGCCAAGCTGAGTACCACTACAGACCCATCAGCATCTACCTCTGGGGCTACAAAAGAGGCCGTTAGAGAGGTTGCATTCTGAATCGTTATGGAAGGGCCGGAGACCTGAGTCCAGAGATAGGTCAATGGATCAGTATTCACATCCGAGGCTGTGCCCGTGAGATCGACTGTTGTCCCCTCTCTATGGGAGACATAGGTGCCGGCGTCACAGGTGGGATCCACATTGGTTCCGTCACTCGTATAAGTAATAACGAGTCTGGGCCGTAGCGTGGGTTCCGTATATTCATTGGACCTGAAATAATGGACTGTCCATTCCCCCACGCCATCCCCCACCAGAATGATTCCATAATTCGGGGCCGTTTCATTATACCAGGCGCGCACGGCATCCGTGATAGTCCAGCTAAACCATGCGGCATCCGTAGATGTGCCGGGACGGGCCGGAAACATCACCCTGTCCAGCAGGGTATCGTCAAATACGCCTCCTGTCCATGATGTGTAGCCCGAATGGCCCCAATAGGCGCCGCTTTGATCAGGTGTTTCATCAAAGATGGTATCCTTGGTCCCTGTCCCTTCAATCCAATCCGCTGTCATCCGGTATGCGGAGCGCTCTTGAGCCGTATCATCATATTCCCCATCAAAATTATAAAGCTCCAGCCTGGCCTCCAAAATGGTAGCCCCTGCCGGAATAACGCCACTGAGGCCAAAATTGACCAGAATCCTCCCATCATCCACATCCGATAAACCACATTCCAAATCCTCATATCCACCCAGATTGTCATCCCCGTCCCATAGTTCTGTGATAAAGGTATCTCTGCCCTGATTATATCCGTTGACACCATGCTGGAGGGTCACTTCCGCAGAAAAGGCCCCTTTTGGAACCAGAATGAAAAATGCGATCATGAGACACATTCCCAATAGAATAACTATCTTTTTCATGACCACCGCCTCCTTTTTCTAAATTTAAAACGAGATATTTTAAAGTCTTTATGCCTAAGGATGAGAATGATTTCCAATGACTTGAAAAATCTAACCCAAATACAGAAGAGATATATCTCCGATGAATAAACTCCTAAATAGTCCCGCAACCACTCAATTCTGGTCTGATGTGAAATAGGCTTGGTGTATCTCTTTAAGTTAGAACCATTAAAAATGGAGGCCAAATGTGTACTAAATAATAAGGTGAGAAAGTGACTCTCCTGCAATGCATTTTATATTCTGAAATTTGAAATGATGAGGAAGTTGCTTTTCTGGATAAAAGTATAAACATAATTTTAAATTTTCGTCAAGACAAATATTCAAATAGAATTTAGTATAAAGTGAAAAGGGATAATAATTTATCAGAGAAAGAGAATTGGCGGAAAGGGGAAAATACTCTGGGAATGCCAACAGAGGTTTTGTTGATGAGATTCGGGCACACCAATAGTGTGGGTTTCTAGCAGGACATTGATAAAGGATGTTATGCAGGAAGATAATCAAAGAAACGATAGTCGTAGACTGTCTCTTCATGACTGGCTTGCTGCAATTACAAGCCATATCCCCAATAAAGGCGCTCAAAATGTCCGCTACTACGGTGCTTATTCAAACAAATCAAGAGGCCTTCGAAAAAAAGAACAAGATGCAGATAATGAAATCCTTATCGCTGATTCAAACCCTCTAAAAAACCTTACAGTAAAAAGTTGGACTCTGCTTATTAATCAAATGTGCGAGGTGGCCCCCTTGACCTGTTCTCGATGTCCGCACCAAATGAGAATTATCTCGATTATAGACCAGCCACAAATCCTCGAAAAGATTCTCAGACACCTTGACCTCTGGCAACCCCAAGCTCATGGCTCTCCACTGAAGAAGGAAGAAAAGATAGTTGAAGAGACGATCTATGACTATAGTTACTTTGATTATCTTCCCACGTAACATCCTTTATCAATGCCCCGGCAAAATCCCATACTATTGGTGTGCCTGAATCTCCCATCGATGACACTTTTTTTGACCTTTTCAGGATATTTTCCCCTTTCTGTCTGTCCTCATTTTCTTGTACATTAGTCCTTTTTTCACCTTTTGCTAAGTTTTCTTAGTATATTTGCCTTGACAAAAATTGAAAATTCTGTTTTTTCTTTATCAAGAAAAAGCGATTTCCTATCAGATATTGGTGTGAGATTATTTGGACACGTATACCGGCAAACGGATTAGCGGTTATTCCCGGGGCGTGGAGTTACCGGTCCCTGATTACGATTGGTGGTATGGATGTGCGCCCACTTCCGCAGGTATGATGATGGGATATTTTGATATATACGGATATAACAGCATTACCTATGATCTGATACCCGGAGGCGTTGCAGAATCAAGCAGTTTTTATACGGGTACCAATGTCCCGATTGATCGACTCCTGGATCCCCCCAGCCCCATTGGACCCACCTTATTGTGCAATAGGGCCATTGCCAGTTCAGGGCATTTGGCCGATTTTTGGCTCTCCTATGGAGCAACGGGTGATCCTTTGGCGAACAGTCGCAGTCTACCTTCCGAATTTGATTGTTCATGGGAACCAGTCAGGATAATCTGACTTCCACAGGAGAGGGAATTCCCGACGGGCAGGCCTTTTTTTATTTCTGGGAAAATGGGACTAAAATGACAAACATTGATCTATTGAATTTAGGGTATGATGTATACAACCATTCAGGTGCATATGGGATGATCTAATATACGCGATATTGCGGATATGGGGGATTTATTTATAATTAGTATATCACGGGTTTTCAAGGCAATACTCCGGGGTTCAGTTTTTCCGATTATGTGAATGAAATCGATGCAGGCAGGTCCGTTATCCTTCACCTGAGTGGGCATATGATGCTGGGGATCGGTTATTACCTGAGCACTGAGACGGTTCTGGTCCATGATACCTGGAACAACAGCAATCTGGTTGGCCCGCTGACCATGCCCCGGGGTGGGACCTATCAGTATCCTGACGGCATCATTTTTACTCATTATGCAGTGACCTGGATGGGACGATCAAACCGAACGCCCTCATCTGTATTCTATGTGAGGGTGATCCTGAAAAAAGATTTGGCATAAATATTTGCCAGCAAGAAAAATTTTCATTACTCAGATTTTTTTTGATCAAGTCAATGAAATCCTTTCTCACCTCAGTATGGGAACAAATAGAAGATTTAGTTTCTTGTCCTTGCCACTCCTATACCTAAAAAAGCGGTACAGGAAGGTCACTTCTTTCGAGCCGTCCTTCTCCCTGTCGTAGGTTATGCCAGGGAAAATATCCACGCGTACCTCATCGTGGTCGCGCTCATAGTCCCACAATTTCCACAGAATACGGGCCCGTATATAATCAGTGTCTTCTTTTGTCTTTGTTGCGCATAGTTTGACATCCCGCTTATATTTATAGAGCAGCCACAAGATGGACCCTTCAGCGTGCAGCTCTCTATTTTCCGGGAACTCGAACTCTTTTCTTGAAAAGCTCCAGAGCGGGGCAAATCCGTGCTCCCTGGAATATCTCCTGTCCTTAGATGATAATATCAGTCGGTTGCGATACCAGAAGGTGGGAAGCATCCAGAAGTCCTTGCTGTAATCCGTGTATTGCCCTCCTCTCCTCGAAGTGGAATCACGTGCCCCCTTTTTCTTATAATCATAGAAGGGAAGGAACCTCGAACGCGCATACCAGTCGGATTTCCGGTATGTGCCCCAAAGGAACCTGCCCTTATAGTTGCCGGTCTCCCTTGCCTTTTTGTGAGAGAATAAGGGAAAAAGCCAGCCGCCGGAGTTATCTCCGGTATGCATTCCCACCAGGGGGGTAAGAGGATAGACAAATCCGTTTCTCTTTTCCCTGTTCCATCCGAGAACAGGCGTATAGAAACTCTCCTCCCCCTCGTAATAGTAAATCGGGGCCAGGTGCCCGGATCGTTTGCCGCCTCCCCACTCTTCTCTGAAAAGTCCGAACAGGATGTTGATCTCCTCTTTTTTTCCGTCCGTTGAATAGCCTGACAGGAGAGGAGGACTTAATCTATGGGTCTTGATGCCTTTTTTCCAGGTAACGAACAGGGGCGATACAAATGTTTTCCGGCTCGGGTTCCTGTAGAATAGCGGGAAAAGATGTCTGGAGCCCGGCTCTTCGCCCCAGCTCAAGTGTGCGAGCGGGCCGGCAAGCCACAGATCATTTCGCTTTTCACTCTTGCTCATCCATGACAGGGTGAACGGGATTGTGTAGGTGGTTGTATCTATCCCGCTTCGCCACTTTACGGCAAAGGGCGAGACAAATGTCCCTGTGCGCCTGTTCGAATACATGAGCGGGAAAAGGTGTCTGGAGCCCGCCTCTTCGCCCCAGCTCAAGTGGGCGAGCGGGCCG
>JBLIRM010000203.1:0-6501 GCA_049472295.1 bacterium
TGTCTGTTTTCATAGCCATGCTAATCCAGGCTCTTGTGGAACCTCAGGACACTCAATCCGAACACGACGATACCAAACAAAAGGAGTGAAAGCATCTGGGGCCAGAGGATGATGATGCCGGTTCCCTTCAGAAAAATGCCCCTCACGATTTCAATATAATAGCGCAGGGGATTCAGATATGTGAGGTATTTGACCGCAACCGGCATATTGCGGATGGGGAAGGCAAAACCGCTCAGCAGAAATCCCGGCATCATAAAGAAGAATGTGGACATCAATGCCTGTTGCTGGGTTTGCGAGATGGTAGAGATAAACAATCCTGCACCCAGTGTGGTCAGCAGAAACAGGGCCGAAGCCAGGATCAGCACCAGGATATTACCCCTGAATGGTATCCGGAAAACAATCAATGCCACAACAGTTATCAGGAGCACGTCAAGCATCCCCACCAGGGCAAAGGGCAATGTTTTTCCCAGTATCAGTTCAATGGGTCGAATCGGGGTGACCATCAATTGTTCCATGGTGCCGATCTCCTTCTCGCGCACAATAGCCATGGCCGTGAGCATGATGGTCACCAATGCGATAATATTTACAATGACCCCCGGGACAAAGTAATCCCTGCTTTTAAGGTCAGGGTTAAACCATACGCGGCTCTCCGTGATCAGCAAGGGAAGATCCATGTTGACCGGGTCCTTGTTCCGGGTTGTCCTTGCCAGAAGCCGGGTCTTTTGCTGTTCGGCCCTGACACGGCCGGCATAACCGGCAGTGATCTCACTGATATATCTGGATACAATGGAGGCTGTATTGGAGTCCGTGCCATCCACGAGCACCTGAATCCCTGTGGCGTTCCCTCGAAAAATGTCCCGGGCGAAGCCGGGTAATACCCGGACAACAGCCTTGACCCTCCCCCTGTCCAGCACATCCCTGATCTCTGCCTCATGGGTTAATGAAACGTCCGGTTTAAAATATGGGGACCCGGTTAATGCTGCATGAAGCTCGCGGCTGGCAGGCGTACGGTCCTGGTCCATCCATGCGATTCTTACATTGGACACGTCCATGTTGATGGCATAACCGAAGATGATGGTTTGCACGATGGGCGGTACGATCAAAACTGCACGCATCCTAGGGTCCCTCAGGACCTGATTGAATTCCTTTTTTACGATTTCCAGTATCCGTTGCCACATGCTTTTTACACCAGCTTTTGTTTGAGTTTACGACTTGCAATCATAAAGACCACACCGGCATATGCAAACAACAAAATGATCTCCAGCCAGAGGACCTTTATTCCGACACCCTTCAAGAAGATCCCCTTCAGAATGATTATAAAATATCGTGCAGGCACGATATGGGTGATGACCTGAATAATTTTGGGCATGTTTTCGATGGCAAATACAAAACCGGAGAGCAGGAATGCAGGAAGAAACGAAGTGATGATCCCCAGTTGGTAGGCCACAAGCTGCTGCCTGGCCATTGCTGAGATCATGATCCCCATGCAGAGCGCACCGAAGAGAAAGATACATGTTGTCGTAAACAGGAGCAAGGGGCTCCCTCGAAGGGGAACCCGGAAGACGAGCACGCCTATGCCTATGGCAATGAGTGCATCCACCATGCCCAGTGCAAAAAAGGCGATCATCTTCCCCAATACCAGTTCCGTGGATCTCAGGGGGGTGGAGAGCAGTTGCTCCATGGTCCCCATCTCCCACTCCCTGGCAATGGTCAGGGATGTAAGCAGTGCAGAGATGATCATCAGGATGACAGCAACCAGTCCGGGTACGATAAAGTTCTTGGATTCCAGTTCATGGTTGTACCAGACCCGCAACCGGGCCTCCACCGGCATAGGGATGCTTTCGGCCCCCTTTCTCTCCATGGCCTCGGACTGCAATTCAAAATTAAAGGTCTTAAGCAAGGCCTCGGCATACCCCAGTGCTATGGAGGCGGTATTCGAATCACTCCCGTCCAGCAACAGTTGTACCTTTGCCTTTTTCCCTGCCAGGATGTTTCTGCCGTACCTGTGAGGGATCACCAGGGCGAGCAGGCATTTGTCCTGGTCGATCTGGGTTTCGATCGTTCTGTAATCATCGGTCGCGCCGATTATTTGGAAGTAGCGTGAGCCTCTGAAACGCTCGATCAGTTCCCGGCTTTGAGGGCTGTTATCCGAATCATATATGAGGGTCGGGATGCGATCCACATCCAGGGTAAGGGCGTATCCGAAGAGCAGAAGCAATAAGAGCGGGACCGCAAGGGCCATGATCAGGCTCCTCGGGTCGCGCCATATATGGATAAATTCCTTTCGGGCCACAGCCCCTGTTCGACGAAGATTCATGAGGCCTTTTCTTCCTCCTCCTCAATCATTGCAACGAATATGTCCTCCATGGAGGGCTGGATCCGCTCCAAGCTGTGAATGGTAATGCCTTTCTCCTGAAGTGTACTGCGTATCAGGGAGGATGCCGAATCAGGGTCCTTGACCCTCACGTGTAGCCCTTTGCCGAATACAGCCACATCCAGGATGCCTTCCTGCGCCTGGATCGCTTTCATGCTTTCCAGAGGGGCCGAGGAATCCAGGTTCAGAAGGGTATGGGATCTGAATGTCTCCTTCATTTGAGAAGGCGGGCCCAGGGCGATGATCTTTCCGCTGTACATAAGGGCCACGCGATGACAATACTCCGCTTCGTCCATATAATGAGTGGTGACAAAGATGGTATTACCATCATGGGACAGTTGATAGATGAGGTCCCAGAAATCCCTTCGTGCAATGGGGTCCACGCCGGAAGTCGGCTCGTCCAGAAAAAGGATCGGGGGCTGGTGCAGAATGGCGCACCCAAGGGCCAGCCGCTGTTTCCAGCCTCCGGGCAGGTGCCGGGTCATGGTTTTCTTCCGTTCCTCGAGGCCTGCCATCTTAAGGACATATGCCTTCCGCTCCTTTCGGATCTTCTCAGGCACGCTGTAAATGCCGCTGAAGAAAGATATATTCTCCTCCACGGTCAGGTCGTCATACAGAGAGAATCTCTGGGACATGTATCCGATATTCCTTTTGACCGCCTCGGGATCTCTTGCCACATCGAAACCACTGACCATAGCCCGTCCTTCCGACGGATGCAGGAGACCGCAAAGGATGCGAATCGTGGTGGATTTGCCAGCACCATTCGGGCCCAGGAAGCCGAAGATCTCCCCCCTGGATACATCAAAAGAGACCTGGTCCACTGCGACAAAGTCGCCGAATCTTTTGACGAGGTTTTCGACCTCAACTGCCGGGACGCTTGTCACACTCACGGGTTCCTTCCTGAGAAGCCTTTTTAATCAGGGCGATAAAAACATCCTCCAGAGTCGGTGCGGTCTTTTTGAATGCCACAGGATCGATGCCCTCTTGATTCAAAGACTGTTGAAGTTTTTGGGGTGAGGTCTCCGCTGGTGAAAGGAAAAGGTGCATTGCGGAGCCGGAGGTCTGGACGCTCAGGACCCCATGGCATGTCGTCAAGACCTCCCTCGCCCTCCTTTGGTCCGGACTTTGGACCTCATAGCAGACTTCCTCCAAGTCCCTTTTGATTTTTTCCGGGGGATCGCAGCGGATGAGAAGCCCTTTATGCATTAGACCGACGCGATTGCAGCGTTCCGCTTCATCCATATATGAGGTGGTCACGAAGACGGTCATGCCATCCTTGACCAGATCGTAGAGGATGGCCCAGAAATCACGGCGTGAGACCGGATCCACTCCGTTTGTGGGTTCATCCAGAAAGAGGATCTGTGGTCGATGAAGCAGGGTGCACATCAGTGCCAGTTTCTGTTTCATCCCACCGGAGAGTTTTCTTGCCTGCCTTTTTTGAAAGGGCTCCATCCGGGTCATCCTGAGCAGGTTTGAGGTTATCTGCTTTCTTTCCGAACTGTTGATGCCGAAAAGGTCCGCATAGAATCCCATGTTTTCCTCAACCGTGAGATCCCCATAGAGGCCGAATCTCTGGGCCATATAACCGATGCGGTCCTTTACGGATTCCCCATGTCTTGCAACATCATAACCTGCCACATCGGCTTCTCCTTCAGTGGGATCAAGAAGCCCGCAGAGCAGTCTCAATGTGGTTGTCTTGCCGGCCCCATCAGGCCCGACCAGACCGAATATCTCACCCCTGGCAATCTTCATGTTCAGGCAGTTGACAGCGGTCAGTTCACCAAACCGCCGGGTGAGATTTTTGGTCTGAATGATATTGGAATCTTGAATACTCATTCAAAAAGAATAGAAAAAAATAGGATAGCATATGAAACCTTGAAGCTCATGGATTGGCTAAGGCTCGTTGTAAAGGATCTCGGCATCCACAGGCATATTCAGTTTTAATTCCCCCCTGGGATTCTCGATATCGATCTTGACCCGATAAACCAGTTTGACCCGCTCCCGTTCTGTCTGGATCTGTTTGGGTGTAAACTCCGCCTCTGGAGAAATGAATGAAAGCCTGCCCCAAAAGACCTTTCCGGAATCTGTAATGACCTTGACCTTTTCACCCAATGTGACGCGGTCCAGATCCCTTTCATTAATATAACCCCTCAGCCAGGGGTGGTAAAGATCCCCGATGGTCACCACGGTGGTGCCTGCTGCCAGGATCTCGCCTGCTTCAGCCGCCTTGACCAGAACGATCCCGTCGATCGGGGAGAGTGCCATGGTATCCTTCATTTGAGATTCTATGAGAGCCAGTTCAGCTTTAGCACGTTCGATTTCAGCCATGGCCATTTCCGCTTCCTGTTCCTTTCTCCGGATCTCCAGTTCTTGGGCTTTGGCCAATCGCAGGCCCGCCTGGGCCTTGGATACCTGTGCACGTGCCGATTCAATATCTTCTTCCCTCGGACCTTCCAGAACGAGTGCCAAATGCTCCTCCGCCTGCTTGAGGGATGCCCTTGCACTTTCATACCTGGTTTTGAACTGATCATATCGAGCGGTGGAGATATCTTCGTTATTATAAAGTGCCTTTGCCCGTTCCCAGTCTTTTTCGGCTCCGGAGTGCTCCGTACGGGCCCGATCCGCTAAAGCCCTTGCCTGTTCGATTTCCTGGATTCTCGATCCGGACAGAAGCTCCTGCAAACGGATCTCTGCCTGTTTTAATTCCGCCTGACGCATATCAATCTGGCCCTGGACCGCTTCCCTCTGATATTGAATGGCTGTTTGTATTTGAGATAGGCGGGCTTCAGCGGAAGCCAGCATCGCACGTGAGCGATCGCGTTGATTCAGTAATTGATCCTGGTCCAAACGGGCGATGAGCATATCCCTTTTTACAGGGTCTCCTTCATTTACTGCAAGCTCGACCAGTTTGCCTGGGATCTTGAATGCGATTTTAACCTCGGTCAGTTCGATATTTCCAGAGAAAGAGATATGTTGGTTATTCTTTCTTCCGGACCATTTGATCCCTACCATGCCTGCTATAACGAGCCCAATCACAAGGACGATGGGGAATAGTTTTTTATTCAATCTCACTGGTCTGTTTCCTTTATTGGCATAATTGGCGCAAGAAACAAGGCATCCTTTTTTGGGCAATGTGTTGCAGTTTCCAAAAGTATATTGGAGGGTTAAATTGTCATGGATAAATGGGTATCAAGGCATAAAAATGGTTTCGATTAAACGTATGTCAACCATCCGTATCGATCTTCTGCTTCTCCCGATGTAATACCAAAAAAGGCATCCTGCAGGGATTTGGTAATGGGACCCCGTGATCCTTTACCAATATCTATCTTGTCGATTTTTGCAATCGGGGTGATTTCCGCGGCACTTCCTGTGAAAAATACCTCATCTGCGATATAAAGGCCTTCCCTGGGTATGGAGCGTGAATTGACAGTGTAGCCAAGCTCTCGTGCAAGCACAATGATCGAATGCCGGGTAATGCCCGGAAGGATTGAAGAACCTGTAGAAGGGGTATAGATCCTTCCGTTCTTGACCATAAAGATATTTTCACCGCCCCCTTCACTGACATAACCCATAGTGTCCAATCCGATCCCTTCCATATATCCATCTGCAACAGCCTCCATCTTGATTAGCTGGGAATTCATATAGTTGGCACCAGCTTTGGCAATTGCCGGCATTGTATTGGGGGCAAGCCGGTTCCATGAAGAGAAGCAAACAGATACCCCTGTTTCCAGTGCCTGTTGGCCAAGGTAAGCCCCCCATTCCCAAACTGCCACTACGGTATTCACCGGGCATGATGTCGGATTAACCCCTAACTCTCCATAGCCCCTGAAAACAATAGGGCGAATATAGCATGATTGGAGTTTATTCACTCGGATGGTCTCAAGAATTGCATTTTCCAGTTCATCCTTGGAATAAGGGATTGGCATTCGATATATTTTGGCGGAGTCAAAAAGACGGTTGATATGGTCTTTCAGACGAAAACAGGCAGGTCCTTTTTTCGTAAGGTAACAACGCATCCCTTCAAAGATGCTCGATCCATAATGAACGACATGGGAAAGGACATGTATTTTAGCGTCATCCCAATTGACCAATTTCCCGTTAAACCAGATTTTTTCTGTTTTTGACAT
>JBLIRM010000204.1:0-6474 GCA_049472295.1 bacterium
GGATGAGGTAAACCTTTCAACATCCGGATGGGTTCCCTGCTGGAATCTCCCTGACCAGGGCTTCTCGGTTTTTTCTTTCATTACTTTCCCTTTTTAAAAATTAATCTCAAAAGACTTATAAATTTTTCATTTTTCATTTTGCATTTTGAGATTTTCATTTTTCATTTTTTTATTCCGGACCCGTCCCCCAACCTTGAGAGGCAACCCCCAGATCTGGCAGAAATATTCACCCGCCCTGTGGTCAAAGGCATCCTCCACCCCATAGGTGGCAAGGCTAAGGTCGTAAAGGGAATCAGGAGATGTTCTGCCTGCCGGGATACACTGGCCTTTGTAAAGCCTTAACCGCACCTCTCCATTGACCAGGCCCTGAAGCTTTTCGATAAATGCTGCCAGGGCCTCTCTCAGAGGAGAAAACCACAAACCATAATATACAATCTCCGAATACTTCAGGGCGATTGATTCTTTGTAATGAAATGTCTCTCTGTCCAGGACAAGTGCTTCCAACTCCCTGTGCGCGTGCCAAAGGATTGTTGCTCCGGGCGCTTCATAGATCTCCCTGGATTTTATGCCCACCAGTCTGTTTTCAACAAGATCGGACCTTCCGATCCCATGCCTGCCGCCGATCTCGTTTAACTGCTCAATAAGCCTTACGGGCTGCATAGCTTTCCCGTCCAGACAGGTCGGAATGCCCTTTTCAAATCCTATTATCACATACTCGGGATCATCCGGCGTTTCTTCTATTCTACTTACCATAAAGAATGTATCTTCAGGGGGCTCTACCCAGGGGTCCTCCAGTGCGCCACATTCTATGCTAATTCCCCAGAGGTTCTTGTCCAGGCTATAGGGCCTTTCCTTCGTCACAGGGACGGGTATATTATGCTTTTTTGCATATTCTATCTCCTCCTCCCTGGAGCCGAATTCCCACTCCGGACTTCTTAAAGGTGCGATGATCTTTAAATCAGGGGCCAGGGCCATAATAGAGCAATCGAACCTCACCTGATCATTCCCTTTCCCTGTGGCGCCATGAGCTATTGCGTCTGCGCACTCAGAGGATGCGATGTTTACCAGCTCCTTGGCAATAAGGGGACGTCCCAGGGCCGTTGCAAGCAAATACTTTCCTTCATAAATTGCATGGGCAGCAAGCGCCGGAAAGCAAAAATCTCTCAGAAACTCCTCCCTTACGTCTTTAATGATCACTTTTGCCGCACCTGCATTATAGGCCTTATCTTTAAGAAGCGTCATGTCCTCGCCCTGTCCCAGATCCACTAAAACGGCGATTGTGTGGCATCCATATCTTTCTTCGAGCCATTTTATGATGACCGATGTATCCAGACCGCCTGAATAAGCAAGAACCACCTTATTTATATTTAATTTTTCCTTTGACACCCTCTATCCCTTTCATTTTTTTTTATCAGGATTTCAACAATGGCCTTTTGAACATGGAGGCGATTTTCTGCCTGATCAAAAACCACTGAATTCTCCCCTTCCAGCACCTCTTCTGTTATTTCTTCCCCCCTGTGGGCAGGCAGGCAATGCATTATCAATGCATCAGGCCGGGCCACCTTTAAAAGATCCTTGTTGATCTGGAATCCATTAAAAAGCTTTCTTTTTTCCTCCGCCTCTCTTTCCTGCCCCATGCTAACCCAAACATCCGTATATACAACATTTGCTCCCGAAACCACTTCTTTCGGATCTTCGGATATCCGTATCTTACTCCCCGATTCTCTCGCCAGCCCCTGAACACATTCAACTATTGCCTGATCCGGACAGAACCCATGCGGACACGCCATGCGCAGGTCCAAACCAATCACCCCTGCGGCGATCAACAAGGAGTGGGCAACATTATTACCATCCCCCACATAAGCTATAATGGCTGCTTCCAGGCTCTTCATATGCTCCTGTATGGTGAAAAGGTCACTCAGGACCTGACATGGGTGAAAAAGGTCCGTCAAGCCGTTGATCACAGGAATTTCAGCATATCTCGCAAGGTCCTCCACATCTTTCTGATTAAATGTTCTGACAAGAATGATATCCACATACCGGGAGAGCACACGGGCCGTGTCCCGGACAGGCTCTCCCCTGCCTATCTGCAGGTCATCCATATTCAGATCCAGGGCCAGCCCCCCCATTTGAAAAAGTCCTGTCTGAAAAGAAACCCTGGTTCTGGTGGATGGTTTTTTGAACATCATGGCCATTGTCTTTCTTTGAAGGGTCTGATGGGGTCTGCCTGCCTTAAGGTCTTTCTTTAACTCTTTTGCCCTTTGGAGGATAGCAAGGATATCCTGTTTTGTCAGATCAAGAATGGTCAAAAGGTCCTTCTTCATCAACTGAAATCCTTTATGGTTTCGGAAAATATATCCAATGCGCGATCCACTTCCTTTTGGGTTATGATAAGGGGAGGAAGAAGCCTCAGGACCTTATCCATGGTACAATTTATTATAAGTCCCTTTTCCAGACATCTTTTAACAATATCCTTCCCCTCACGATTTAGCTCTATCCCTATCATGAGTCCCTTACCGCGCACCTCTTTTATAAATCCGCAATCCCCGGCGATATCCCGGAGATCTTTGAACAGGATACTACTCATGCGCTGACAGTTCTCAAGGATTCCTTCCTTATCAATAACCTCAAGGACAGCCAGACCTGCCGAACAGGCCAGATAATTTCCGCCGAATGTGGATGCGTGACTTCCCGGGAGAAAGGTTTCTATGACCTCGTTTTTTGCCAGCATGGCTCCGATAGGGATACCTCCTCCGAGTGATTTGGCCATGGTTATGATATCCGGCTCCATATCGTAGAATTGAAAATTAAAGAGTTTTCCTGTCCTTCCTATCCCCGTTTGGACCTCATCCAGAATCAAAAGGATTCCTTTCCTGTCACATAAATCCCTCAACCCCTTAAGGTAATCAGGAGAAGGCACGTTTACTCCACCCTCACCCTGAATCGGCTCAACCATTATGGCGGTTGTATTATCGGTAACGGCAGCCTCCATTGCAGAAATATCATTATAAGGCACATAAATAAAACCGGGCAAAAGGGGATGGAAACCCTTTTGATATTTGGCCTGAGCGGTTGCTGTCAGAGTGGCAAACGTCCTTCCATGGAATGAATCATAGGCCGTTATTATCTCTATGCAGCCCGGTTTTGAACACTGACCATATTTTCGAACCAATTTTATCGCCGCCTCGTTTGCCTCTGCCCCGCTATTTGCAAAAAACACCTTGCCAGGAAAGGTTCTTGATACTAACTCTTTAGCCAATTGGGCTTGCTGGGGTATATGGAAGAGATTGGACACATGGATGAGCTCCCCGGCCTGTCTTTTGATGGCATCGACAATATAAGGGTGAGAATGTCCGGTATTATTTACCCCCAGACCACTTACAAAATCCAGATATTCATTCCCTTCCGCATCCCACAAAAGACAACCTTTGCCCCGAACCATCGGTATGTCAAAGCGGTTATAAGTGGGAGCGACATATTCGGTTGTTAAGTGAAGAATATCCTTATTTTTCATTTTTGAAGATTACAGTCCCTACACCTGTGTCCGTGAAGATCTCCAATAATAAAGCATGGCTTATCCGGCCATCTATAATATGGGCCTTTTTTACTCCATTTTCCAAACTCTCCATGCAGCAGGCAAGTTTAGGTTTCATGCCGCCCTGAATGACTTCCCCGGCAATAAGCTCTGAAACCTTATCATATGAGAGGGCAGGAACAAGTCTTTTTGTTTCATCGAGCACACCTGAAACATCCGTGAGTATAACCAGCTTTTCAGCTTTCAGAGAAGACGCGATCTGCCCGGCAACCAGGTCCGCGTTAATATTGAACGTCTCACCTTTTGAATCCACCCCAACAGGAGAGATTACAGGGATAAAACGTCCTTCGTCCAGTACTTCTATAATCCTTGGATTGATGGCTTCCACTTCACCCACCATTCCCATATCTATTATATTTTCTTTATTCTCCGCACCCTGAAGCCCCATCTTCCTTGCGCGAATCAATTCCCCATCTTTGCCGGAAAGGCCGACAGCACAACCACCCTGTTGATTTATCAAATTAACGATCTCCTTATTGATTCTGCCTACAAGGACCATCTCAATGACGTCCATGGATTCTGGATCTGTAATCCTCAGGCCATTCACGAATCTGCTCTTTTTACCCAACTTTTCCAACCAAGAGGTAATTTCAGGGCCACCGCCATGGACAATGACCGGATTCATACCCACATATTTTAAAAGGACCACGTCCAGAGCAAAATCTTTCTTCAGGCTATCCTGAATCATTGCGCTTCCACCAAACTTTATTACTATGGTCTTTCTAAAAAACTCTTTGATATACGGAAGGGCTTCGATTAAGGACTGGGCCCTTTTATGGAGACTTGAATGATCCATTTATTCTCTTTCAAACCACTAAAATATTATGAAGATTTTTTACCTGCTCAAAAACTTTGTGGTTTTCAAGCATTAAATTAAAGATTTTTCGATTTTTTACAAAATATAACGACTCAGATCTTCATCCTTGATTATGTCTTTCAGCTTCTCCTGGACAGACTGGGCATCTATGATTATGGTTTGACCGGACAGGTCCGGGGCATCAAAAGAAATCTCATCCAAAAGTTTATCCATCACTGTGTGGAGTCTCCTTGCTCCAATGTTTTCGGTCCGCTCATTCACGTACGCTGCGATGCTTGCTATCTCTGAGATGGAATCCGGAGTGAACTGGATATCGACTCCTTCTGTGAGCAATAGGGCAGAATATTGCTTTATAAGGGCATTACGCGGTTCTGTAAGTATTTGCACGAATTCTTCTTTCCCTAATGAGGACAATTCTACCCTTATGGGAAACCGCCCCTGCAATTCAGGAATGAGATCCGAAGGTTTGGAAACATGAAAAGCCCCGGCAGCTATAAAAAGGATATGGTCCGTTCTTACCAGACCATATTTCGTGGACACAGTCGAACCTTCAATAATGGGGAGGAGATCCCTCTGAACACCTTCCCTGGAGACATCAGGACCTGCCGCTCTTTCCCGGCCGGCGATCTTATCCAATTCATCCAGAAAAATGATACCGGATTGTTCAGCCCTTTTTATGGCTTCAGATACGACCGTATCCATATCAATCAATCTCTGGGCCTCTTGTTGTATCAGAAAATTTCTTGCTTCCGATACCTTCATTTTTCTTTTCTTGTTTTTGCTTGGAAAAATTCCGGAAAGCATATCCTTAAAATTTATATCCATTTCTTCCAGCCCCGTACCAGAGAAAATTTCAATCATGGGAATGTTTCTTTCAGTCACTTCCACTTCCACTACCCTGTCATCCAAATGGCCCTGTCTGAGCATACTCCTCAATTTTTCCCTGGTATGTAAGGATTCCTCCTCTTTTTCTTCATTTACTTCCGAAAAAAACTGTCCCTGATCAGCCGAAGCGGCTTCTACTTGGGGCTTCTTTACCCCTGAAGAGGGAAGAAGCAAATCAAGCAGTTTTTCCTCTGCCTGAACCTCAGCTTTTCCTTTGACCTTTTTGGACTGTTCCTCCTTCACCATATTAACTGAAAGATGAGTGAGATCTCTGATCATTGATTCTACATCCCGGCCGACATATCCCACTTCCGTGAATTTAGACGCCTCAATTTTTAAAAATGGAGCGTTGGCAAGCTTGGACAGCCTTCGGGCAATCTCCGTTTTTCCAACCCCGGTCGGCCCAATCATAATAATATTTTTGGGCATGACCTCGTCTCTTAGATCCGGGCTAAGCTGCTGTCTGCGCCATCTGTTTCTCAGAGCAATGGCAACGGACCTCTTGGCTGCATTCTGGCCGATAATGTATCGATCCAATTCAGATACAATTTGTTTTGGGGTAAGCTGATTCAGGGAGTTATCCAAATCAAACCTCCTCGATTATAATATTTTCATTGGTATACACACAAATTGAAGATGCGATCTTAAGTGAAGTCTCAACAATCTCTCTGGCGCCCATATTCGTATGCGCCACCAGGGCCTTTGCCGCGGCTACGGCATATGGGCCTCCCGAGCCAATTCCTATAATACCATCCTCAGGCTCGATCACATCGCCATTACCGGAAATAATAAAAGAATGTTCTTTATCCGCCACTGCCAAAAGGGCTTCTAATTTTCTCAAAACCCTGTCTGTTCGCCAGTCTTTTGCCATTTCAACAGCCGCCCTCGAAAGTTGTCCGGAATATTCATCCAGCTTTGTCTCAAAACGCGAAAAAAGGGCAAATGCATCTGCCACAGAACCTGCAAAACCGGCTACCACCTGATCTTTATACATCCGCCTGACCTTCTTTGCATTATGTTTTAAGATAGTATTCCCTAAACTGACTTGTCCATCTCCACCGACAACGGCTTGGCCTTCCTTCCTTACAACAAGAATAGTCGTGGATTGTATCATCCCATCCCCCTTCTAAGCCCTAGGATGAGCCTTGTCATATTCTGACATCAATCTATCCAGATT
>JBLIRM010000205.1:0-6111 GCA_049472295.1 bacterium
ACAAAAGATAATCTCATCATATGTCCTGTACATAATGAAGCGGACACAATCAAGACATTTTATCAGGATTTAAGAAAATCCTTCATCCAGGATGTAATTTTTATTGATGATGGCTCCACGGACCAAGGCAAAGATTTTTTGCCGAATATCCTGAACAAAGAGACATTTCTGATCAGACATCCTCAAAGACAGGGTTACGGTGCGGCTTTGCTTTCCGGTTTCAGGTTCGCCTTGAATAGGGGCTACCGGAAAATCATCACCATTGATGTGGACCTCCAGCATGATCCCAAGCATATTTCCTGTTTTTTGAAAAAACTGGATGTACTGGAGGTTGTATTGGGCTCCCGCTATAAAGAGAAGAGATCCCTTCCGGATGTACCCCACATCAGGCTCACCATCAATAGATATATCTCAAGACTGATCGAAAGATTATTCTCAGTCCGTTTTACGGACCCCTTCTGCGGATACCGTGGATATCGCGATTCTTTCTTAAAAAGGGTCGATCTCAGAGATCCCAGTTACGGACTTGGCCTTGAGATCATCCTGGAAATCATCAGACTTAAAGTAAATATTGAAGAAATATCTATTAAAGCTATATACAACAATTACTTTAGATATTTTATGGATGGACTGAATGATCCCAGAACAAGGTTGCTCTATTATTTGGAGCTATTGTCTCAAAAGAGGCTGGAGATATTAAATGAGGAGATGGCTTTGAGAGGTATCCCTGTAAAATCCATTCCTTGCGATCCTGATGTAACACATGCACCCATTGATATTCTATAATTATAATTATTTTATATCAAAAAATTGACTAATATTATAGGTTTTTTTTGACTATTCAGATCTTTCTATATATAATTTGTATTGAGTAGTATGGAATATCATGATATGCTGTTAGATAATGGGATATTATAATTTTGGTATCTTTAATTAATCAGCTTATATTAGATTTGTTTTACAGCTTTAAGTCATCAACTCACCACAAGGAATAGCATAACGAACCAAATTTCTTGGTCATGACCCACACCAGATTCATACGCAGAGAATCCATTTGAAGACTTTTGAGAATTTAACCCACATATATTCAATAAATAAAAAATTTTGAGGCTACATGATGAATAAAAATTTTGGTCCGATGATTTCAAAAATCATTATTGCATCTCTATTCATATTTTTACTCATAATAACCTCGCTATTATTTCTTGAAATGCACGACAAGAAGGAATTGGATGAGTTTTCCACAAATTTTCAAGACATAAGTGTGACTGATAGACCTCAAAAGAGGTTTAAAATCCTGCATGTCATGAGCTATCATTCACCCTGGCAATGGACTGACGACCAGTTCAATGGTTTTAAGGACGCCTTGAAGGGATTGGATATTGAATATGAGTTTTTTCAGATGGATGCAAAAAGAAAAAGCAGTCCGGAACGGAAACTGGAAACAGGTAAACAGGCGCGGGATTTGATCGATACCTGGAAACCGGATTTAGTTTACTCCAGTGATGATATTGCCCAGGAACATGTTGCAAAATACTATGTCAATTCAGACATCCCTTTTGTTTTCAGTGCAGTCAATGCAGATCCAAATGAGTATGGATTCGTTGGCAGCAAAAATATCACAGGGATTCTGGAGGAAGAACATTTTGTTGAATCAGTAAGGCTTTTGAAAGCGATTGACCCAAATGTAAAAAAAATCGCAGTGATCCTCGATGATGAACCGGAATGGAAAGCCGTGGTCAAAAGGATGAAAGCAAAGCTCCCGGAATTACCCGATATCGAGATCATCAATTGGGATACCATCTATTCATTCGAAGAATACCAGAATAAGATCAAAGGGTACCAGGATACAGCAGATGCCCTGGCCATTATAGGTGTTTCAACCTTCAAGAACAAAAAAGGCAATAATGTGCCATTCGAGCAAGTATTGGGATGGACTTCAAAAAATAGCAACCTGCCCGACTTCAGCTTCTGGTCGACCAGTATACCCTGCGGTACCCTATGTGCAGTGACCATCTCAGGATATGAACAGGGATTCGCAGCAGGCAAGATTGCACGCGGCATCCTTGTGGAAGGAAGAACGCCTTCCAGTTATCCCATGGAGCCTACAAAAAAAGGTCAGCCGGTGATCAGTCTTGCAAGGGCAAAAAAACTGGGCATAAAAATAAGAACCAGTATCCTTCTGTCCGCACAGATATTTGAAAAATTTGAATGTGAGAGATTTTGATGTACTTCAGCCTACGCACCAAGATCGTTATCATTACAGTCGTAATTTTGCTCTTTGTAATTGGAGCAAGTGGTCTGCTCAGCAGCTATTTCTTTACGCACGAATATTACAATGCCCATATTGAGAATGCCCATGCCATAGGAGAAAATTTGAAGGCACAACTGGTCAGACTATTGCGGCTGGGGATACCTATAGAGGATTTAGTCGGTTTCGATGAGCAATGCCAGGAAATAGTAGACAGATACGAAGACATTGCCTGTGCAATGGTGATAGATTACGGAGGGAAGATCCTTTTCCAGAGCGGCCATACAAAATTCAAAAATATCGACGAATTGATCACCGATCCGGAAATATTTCCAGCTCTAAAGGACATCAATCACCCCACCCAATTCTCATCCAATAAAGGGGAAAAGTGTAATCATATCATCCTCCCGGTTTATGCGATTCATGGAGAACGCATTGCCTCCGTGCTCGTAGGCTTTTCCAGCCTTGTGGTGACCAGAAAGGTCAGAAGATTAGTCACATATTCCGTGCTGGTGGTGATTGCCTCTTTCTGTCTGGGAATATTCTTATTGATCACAGCCCTTTCAGCCTGGGTTACAACCCCTCTCAAAAAATTTGTGATGATTATCAAAGATTTTCATAAAAGGGGCCATAGCAATAAAAAGGTGGAGATCGAGTCTCATGACGAAATTGGCGAACTTGCGGCTGCCTTCAATAAAATGACAGAGGAGCTGGAGAACACTACGGTTTCGAAGGATTATATGGATAATATCATCCGGAGCATGAATGACGCACTGGTGGTCATCAGTCCTGAAGGAAGGATCAGGACCGTTAATAACGCCACTTGCGAGCTTCTCGGTTACAGGAAAGAGGATCTGATCAATGAGCCGGTTGAGATTGTTTTTGGAGGGATGGAGCCCTTTTTGATTAAAAAGGAGACAAAACAAAAAGGTGTAATCGGTGGGCCTGAATTAAGGGACTACGAGACTGAGTTTATCAGTAAAAATGGGAAAAAGATACCGGTCCTTTTCAGTAATTCGGTGATGAAAGATGAAGATGGCCATATGATATGTATTGTTTGTACAGCCAAGGACATCACGATACTCAAAGAGGCGGGTAAAGCACTAAGGGAATCTCAACAGGAGCTAACGATCCGAAACAAGATCGCACAAATCTTTCTCACCACAACCGAGGATAAAATATACTCAAAGGTATTGGATATTGTACTGGAAGCGATGGAAAGCATGTATGGCATTTTTGGATATATAAGGAAGGACGGGGCACTGGTGGCCCCTTCGCTTACCGATAATGCTTGGGAGCAGTGTCAGATGGCAGACAAGGATATTATATTCCCTCGTGATAAATGGGGAGGTATCTGGGGACGAGCCATGATCGAAAAGAGGTCCTTCTGTGAGAACGAAATCCACTCTGTGCCGGATGGGCATATCCCCATCAAAAGGGCCCTTGCCGTTCCATTGATCCATCAAGAAAATGTGATTGGTATCATATTTGTTGCTGATAAAAACACAGACTATGAGGATAAGGATATCAATTTTCTGGAGACCCTTTCTGGCTCCATTGCGCCAATCCTCTATGAGAAACTGGAGAAAGAGAGAGAGGAAAGGGAAAGGAAAAGGGCTGAGAACGAATTGTTTTTGACCAAGGCACGACTCGAGTATCTGCTGATATCCACGCCTGCCGTGATTTACAGCTCTGATGTCCAGGGAAAACCTGTGGCCTCATATATCAGTGAGAACGTCTTTCAGGAATTCGGATATAAGCCGGAGGAATTTCTGGACGATAAGGAATTCTGGATAAGCCGGATCCATCCGGATGATATTTCGAAGATGCTGGCCCATATGAACGAGGTTTTAAAAAATGGGCATCATCCCATTCAGTACCGCATGCTTCACAAGGATGGGAAATATCGATGGGTTCTTGATGAGGCCCGGCTCATCAACGATACCGAGGGAGACCCCAGCGAAATTGTTGGCTATATCATCGATATAACGGACCATAAGCATCTCGAGGAGCAACTCTTACATGCCCAAAAGATGGAGGCTGTGGGCAGGCTCGCAGGGGGTATTGCCCACGATTTTAATAATCTGCTGCAAACCATTACGGGTTTGAGTGAATGTCTGCTTTATAGTCCGGAGCAGAAGGATGCTTACAAAAATAACATCAAAGAGATATTGAAAGCCGGAAAAAGCGCGGCCACACTCACTGGCCAGCTTCTGGCTTTCAGCCGCAGGCAGATTATTCAACCCAAGATTCTGGACCTGAATTCCGTGGTCATAGAATTGAAGAAGATGCTGCGCCGCCTGATTGGCGAGGACATAAGATTGATAACCGTTTTAGGGTCTAACCTGAAGTATGTGAAAGTGGATAAGGGGCAGATCGAGCAGGTCATTGTCAATCTTGTTATAAACGCCCGCGATGCCATGCCTGAAGGTGGAAAACTGATGATCAAGGCCGAAAATGCAACCCTGGATGAAGAATATAGTTCAAGAATCACGGAATCAAGGCCGGGTGATTTTGTTTGTCTCTCAGTTGAAGATTCAGGCATCGGTATGGATAAAGGAATTATTGATCAGATCTTTGAACCCTTTTTCAGTACCAAGGGAATGGGGAAAGGTACAGGACTGGGGCTTTCGATGGCATACGGCATCATAAAACAGCACGAAGGATGGATCAATGTTTACAGCGAGCCAGGCCAGGGATCAACATTCAAGGTCTACCTCCCGGTTATTTCTCAAAAACCCGAAAAGGAGCAGGATGTTGAAGAAGTGGTCTCTCTGGAAAGATTTCAAGGGAAAGGGGAAAGGATACTTCTGGTGGAAGATGAACCCGGGGTCCGCAAATTTTCTGCAAAGGTGCTCAGAAAATATGGTTATGTTGTTTATGATGCGTCTTGTGCAAAGGAGGCCAAAAAAATATTCGAACAGGAGCAGGGAAATTTTCATCTCATCCTGAGCGATGTAGTTCTTACCGACACAAACGGTCTGATTCTGGTTGAAGAATTCCACAATCAAAATCCCAATATCAAGGTTGTCTTATGCAGTGGTTACTCTGATCCTAAGTCCCAATTGTCAAACATCCAGGAAAAAGGGTTCCTATTTCTCATGAAACCTTTCAGTGTTGCAAATCTCTTAAAAACATTAGTCGATGCACTATCAGAAAAGATAAAGATAAAAGATTAGGATTCAATCCAGCCTATTTTTTTCCGGCCTGCCTTTACAGGTAGAAATCGTTCGTTTACACGCACTCACCTTTTGATTTTTGCTGCCGAAAAATTTTCAAATTATAAGGTTATTAATATAATTAATACTAACATGCTAAATTTAATTTTTTTTATTGATATAACCTTGACAAAATTTTATGTCTTTTTTATAATTATGAATATAAAAAGAAAGGCATATTATATTTATGATTGATATATAACAATTTATAAATCATTCTTAAAAGGAGGTGATGAGTATAAGCCCAAAAGGAGAGTGAATAATCTTATTAAAACTGAGATCATGATTCTCCAAAATTTAATGCTCTGTGATAAATAGCCTTTTACTGTTCTTACTGATCTAAGATGTGATACAACACATTCATTTTCAAATCCTACCAATGTGAGTAATTGATATAATTTTTCTGCGATAACAGAAAATTTCAAATTGCTCTGATAATCATAACCTACCAACATTTTTCATCTCTTTTGCCTGTGGAGCAAATACCAGATTAATTTTTAATCTTTCTTTGCTTTTTTATTTTATCTAATTTTTGTTTTATATACAAGTGGTATATGTTTTTTGAATATAAATGAATGATTATTTTTAAAAACTAAAATAAAATATTAAATTAAAATGCGGCAACCGAACCGGTTTTGCCGC
>JBLIRM010000206.1:0-6447 GCA_049472295.1 bacterium
GTATTTTTGTTTGATCCGTTTTTTGAAATGCATTCTCAAAAAAGGTCATTATAAACCTCTCCAAAGCCTCCGCTCTTGACCAGGGGTTTTATTTGATTATGAGATAAGAAAATATTAAAGGATTATCATATTAAAAAATAAACAGAAAGGAGATTCAATGCGCATTCTCTCAGGCATTCAACCTTCAGGATCCCTTCATCTCGGAAACTATTTTGCAATGATGCAAAGGATGATTACTTATCAGCAAGAACATGAGCTTTTTTGTTTTATCGTTAATTATCATGCACTTACAACCTTGTTTGATTCGAAACTGCTTCGTGAAAATACATTTTCTGCTGCATGTGATTTTCTCAGTCTTGGTATAGATCCGGAAAAGGCAATCTTTTGGGTCCAGTCCGATGTGCCCGAGGTTACGGAGCTGACCTGGTTGCTTTCGAATGTCACAGGTTTAGGTCTTTTGGAAAGGGCGCACTCCTATAAAGACAAACTGGCACGCGGGATCAAACCGAATCACGGACTTTTCTCTTATCCGGTGCTCATGGCTGCTGATATTCTTCTCTATGGGTCTGAGAGGATTCCCGTAGGGAAAGACCAAAAACAACATGTGGAAATGACAAGGGATATCGCAATCTCCTTTAATAGTACTTATGGGGAGACCTTTGTGCTCCCTGAGCCTGAAATCCCTGAGGATGTGGCTACTGTCCCCGGAATAGACGGTCAAAAGATGTCCAAGTCATATAATAATACGATTAAAATCTTCTGTGCCGAGGAAGAGTTGAAGGAAAGAGTCATGTCTATAAAAACCGATTCGACACCTGTTATGGCCCCTAAGAACCCTGATACCTGCATCCTTTTTGCCATTTATTGCCTCTTCATTGATGAGGAGCAGCAGGCCCGGCTCAGAGACCGGTATCTCACGCCCGGTCTTAAATATAGTGAAATAAAAAAGGAATTGATCGGTATCATTTGGGAATATTTTGCCCCTTACAGAAAAAAGAGAGAGGCATTAGTCAAGAACCGGGATGATGTCTATCAGATTCTCAAGGCAGGCATGGAAAAGGCCAGGGCCGTAGCCAGCGAATATCTTTCTAAGGCCAGACACAATGTTGGCCTGGATTATTGGATCTGAATCAAAAATCCTGCTACCAGGCTGTCGTGCTCCCCAACAATCACCACAAGTTAAAAAGCCCTATTCATTGACGGATCGGACACCGCGCATTGTCCGAAGTCCTGCCGCATAAAAAAGCCGGGAAGCTTCGTGGTATTACACTCTTACCAAGTCGCAATCAATTCTACACTGAGTCATTGTGAACGAAGTGAAGCAATCTCAATCAGGATGGCCATGTCGCTGCGCTCCTTGCAATGACTTTGTAGTTGTCTGATTGCAACTTGGTATCAATCTTTCATTAGTAAATTGCCCTAATACCCGGATCTTATCGATTATTTATAACAAGCCTGAATCTTATCTGATTCCTGATCGATACAAAAATTTCACAATATTGATCATTTCCATGTCATTAGGCCGATAAATATATGGAGATATCTATAAATTAACATTTGGCCAAAACCCAATAGAGATGGATTGTAAAGAATAATTATGGAGGTTACGGATCAGATCTATTCCCAGCACAGCAAGATTTTACTCGAGAGCTATCTGAGTTCCGACCTGGAACCATTAATCCCTGACCAGGTAAGGGCCCTCGAGGATCGTGCGAAAAAAGAGAAGCTTTTGCGACATTTCGAAACCGCAGGCACACTCAGTCATAATATTGCCAATTGGTATGAAGGTCAGAATGAGTCCATATTCAGAAACAAATGGGAGCAGGCAGGCAATTTCCATTTTATGTCTGCCGAGTGCTTTGTGGCCTGCGCCGAGAATAATATACCAGGCCGGAATTGGCATGAAATGGCCGGCTTGGAATATACAAGGGCAGTGGAATGCTATTTGAATAACCCTGAAGACATCTATTTCCACCGCGAGGCCTTTAATATGGGCATCAGGCAATTCAGGCTGATCAATAAAGGTCAGGAGGAGTCGGCTTTAAAGAGAATCGAAGAAGTGGAAAGGTTGAGTGAACATCTGATTGACGTGAATTACAAAAAGGTCCTCCGGCTGCTGGAGGAACGGGACTTTTCTAAGGAATACGATCGATTGACCATAGAATATACAAAGTGGAAGGCAAAGATAAGTCAAAGCACCGCTCGAAAGCTTTGGTACTGGTTCTGGGGTCTCACCAGTAACTACGGAACGAGTGTTGTGCGATGGGTTTTGTGGTGCCTTTTTGTGATAAGTTTCTATACCTGTTTCTATTATTTTACCTATCTGGAAACGGATCGGGGCCTTACCGGGGCCAGCCGCATCATAGAGCGATTCTATTTTAGTGTGGTGACCTTTACCACATTGGGCTTTGGCGATATCCTCCCCCAGACAACCTTTGGCATGTGCTTGGTAATTACTGAAGTATTGTTTGGCAATCTCATGTTCTGGGTTATGATGACGATCCTGGGAAAGAAGATCTTTCGTTAGGTCAGGCTCTGTTTCCATTCGTTAAGTTTTTTCAATGCCTTTAGAGGGGAAAGCCTGGTTTGATCCAGGTCCTTGATTTCCTTCAGGATGTCTATTTCAGGTTCTTCAAAAAGAGAAAGCTGCCTGGGTTTAGATACCTTATCGTAATTTATCCTTTGGTTTGAGAGGGAAAAATCCATCCCCTTTTTGTCCTCCATCACCTCCATAATCTCGCAGGCCCTTTCGATGACCTCTATGGGCAGGCTTGCAAGCTTCGCTACATGCACGCCATAGCTTCGATCGGTACACCCCTCCACGACCTGATACAGAAACACAACATCCCCTCTTTCCTCATGTACGGCAATGGTGTAGTTTCTCGCTCTGTCTAGATAACTTGGAAGCTCGGTTAATTCATGATAATGGGTGGCGAAAAGGGTCCGGCTGCCCAATCCGTTATGATTATGGATATACTCAGCCACGGCCCAGGCAATACTGATGCCGTCATATGTACTGGTGCCCCTTCCGATCTCATCCATAATGATAAGACTCCTGCGTGTAGCCTGATGAAGGATGCCTGCCGTTTCTATCATCTCCACCATAAATGTGCTTTGCCCTTTATAAAGCCTGTCGGATGCGCCCACTCTGGTGAAAATTCGATCTACCAGTCCGATTTTGGCCCTTTTTGCCGGCACAAAGGAGCCGATCTGGGCCATAAGGACAATAAGCGCCACCTGACGCATATAAGTGGATTTCCCGGCCATGTTCGGACCGGTAAGGATGATGAGCTGCTGTCTTTTACAATCCATCATCGTATCATTGGGCACAAAGGGCTGTCCGTTGTCTCGATCCTCCAGAACAGGATGTCTTCCCTGTTTGATTTCCAGATTAAGAGAGAGATCCATATCGGGCTTTGTATAGTTATGCCTGGCTGCGGCCTCAGCAAGAGAGACAAGGCAGTCCAACCGGGCCAGGGCTTGCGCAGTTTCCTGAATGGACGGGATATGGGACGAAAGTGTAACCAGGAGTCGTTCAAATATCTCCCTTTCCAGTTTTAGAATCCTCTCCTCTGCCCCCAGAACCTCGTTCTCGAATCTTTTCAAGTCCTCTGTAATAAAGCGCTCTCCATTCACCAGTGTCTGCTTTCGGATATATTCCTGAGGCACATTGGAGAGATTGGATCTGGTAACCTCGATATAATAACCGAATACCTTATTGAAACGGATTTTGAGTGAGGATATCCCTGTCCTCTTTCGCTCCTTTGCTTCCAGATCCGCGATCCATTTTTTCCCGTTTTGAGTGATATCATAGAGACGATCCAGTTCGGGATCGACATTTCTCTTGATGAGCCCTGTCTTCTGATTGTGGGACGGTGGCCCGTCCGAAAGTGTACCATCGATCAGATCGTAAACCTTCTGCAGATCGTGACATTCAGATGCCTTTTTTTTGAGAAGGGGTGCTTCAAAGCAGAAGGCCTCCTCTCTTATCTTTTGAATTGGGGGGATAGATGCCTTGAGTGCCAGCAGATTCTGCGGCGTTGCCATGATCAGCGCAATGCGGCCGCATATCCTTTCCAGGTCATAGAGCCCTTTGAAATGGAGCTTTAAGGCCTCCCTGATATTCTGTTTGTCCAAAAGTTCATGAACGGCATCCAGCCTGCCTTGAATGGCTTCGACGTGGACTAAAGGGTGCAATATCCAGTCCTTTAGACATCTTGCACCCATGGCTGTAGAAGTCCGGTCCAGGATATTCAATAACGTACCCTCCCGGGTTCCTGTATCGAGATTTTTAACTATCTCGAGATTGATGAGTGTTGTATGATCAAGGGACATACGCTCATCCAGACTACAAAAACGAGGAGGTTTGATATGAGTAAGGGCCCTTTTTTGCGTTTGCTTCAGATAAAGGATAAGAAAGGCCGATGCAGTAGCTGCCAGGGGACTCTCATTTAGACCCAGCACCTCAATCTGGTTCATATGATAAAAGTCCTTTAATATATCCACGGCCTCATTAAATCCAAATTTTTCCATGTCAACCGGGGTTATCTCTACAGGGAAAGATCTGAGTGTCCTTATTAGGTTCTTGTTCCCCTGGTCACTTTTGTGAATCACGATCTCCTTTGGCTCGAGACGTTTGATCTCCTCCCCGAGCCTTAGGAGAGGATCAGCCTCTCTGTGTTCTGTCGTGCGAAATTCTCCAGTTGTGAGATCCAGAAATGAGATGCCGATACCCTCCTTTGAGGGGAAAACCGATGAGATAAAGCTATTCTCTTTTTCATTGAGGAGATCCGGTTCGAGGATAGTCCCGGGTGTGATCAGACGGACCACATCCCGTTTGACAATGCCTTTGGCCTTTTTTGGGTCTTCCAACTGTTCACAAATGGCGACTTTTAGCCCGTGGTCAAGGAGACGTTTCAGGTAAACCTGGGCTGAATGGTAGGGAACCCCACACAGAGGGATAGCCCCCTCCTTCTTTTTGTCTCTCGTGGTCAGGGTGATATTGAGTATTTTGGAGGCTTTAATGGCATCCTGGTCGAACATTTCATAGAAATCGCCCAGGCGAAAGAATAGGATATGATCCGGATATTTGGCCTTGATGGACGTATACTGTCTCATCAAAGGGGTTTCTTTGAGCTGCATTTAGGAATCTTCTGCCACAAACGTGTCCCACTCTTTACATTGGGGACACTTCCAGATGACTTCTGTGGTCTGGTAGCCACAATGACTACAACAAGACAGATGCTTCTGGCCCTTCATCTCATGAATAAGTGCCCTATACTCCATTAGTGCTTCTTTGTCGAGATGTTCCTTCAGAAGGATCTCACCTAATTTTTGCCGGATCCTGGGATGCGTTTGTTTGGATTTTAGGGCATCCTTTAATTCTTCAATGGCCTTATGGCTCAGGCCCTTTTTTTGATAATAGTCCGCAAGGATCAACCGGGTTGTATAATCTTCAGGGCTTCTTTTGAGGACCTCTTTATAGATTTCCTCGATATGATCATAATCTCCCCTTTTCAGATAAGCCTTTTCCAGTTTTTCATACACCAGTTGGCTGAAAGGCAGATCAAGAAATATGATCTCTTCCCATTTCGATATGGCCTGACTCAGTTTTTCCTCTTCAAAATATATGTCTCCAAGCACAAGGTATGCATCGGTACACTTTTTGTAAACACCCATGGCCCGTTTTAATTCCTTTTTGGCCTGATTTATGTCACCCTTGGCATATAATTCCTTGCCTAATTCAGTGATAATATGGGCGAGCAAATGTGATTCATCCGTTTTGGATAATTTTTGGCATATCTTTGCCTCATTGAAGGCATTTTCCCAGGCCTTCTCTTCTTCGTAAAGTTTTTCCAGCTCTCTGTGAGCCTGTATATTGTTTGGGTGCAGGGAAATGAGTTGTTGGAATGTGGCGATGGCCCGGTCAAAAAAACCTGCTGCTGAAAAATCGAGACCCAAATCCATAAGTGCGGATTCCTTTATATCTGGCATGAGATTAGGCCTCAAAAGAATACTCTGATGAATCCTGATGGCCCTTTCCAATTCCCCTTTTTCTCGAAACAGATTGCCCAGATTGATATAGATTTCAACCGTATTGGTATTGATCTGAACAGCGCGGGTGAATTCTGCAATGGCTTTGTCCGGTTCGTTCGATATGATGTATTTTAATCCCTTGATATAGGCACCCTTTTCAGGTGTAAGATTATCTTGGGTCTCTAAAGGCAAAGATTTAGGGGACAGATAGTGATCCGCCATTATTCCCGCGATAAATCCGATTAGTGCTAAGAGAAAGCCTGTAATATAAACAGCCATATCAAGTAGTTTGTAAGGTGTTGTTTTCTTCCTGGTTTTCAGTGATTGGAAGGTTGCGCAGAGAAACCAGCTCCTCTTCCATTTGTGCAATCCTTTTTTTGTTTTGATAAAGTAATCTCTTCAGTTTACTAT
>JBLIRM010000207.1:0-6408 GCA_049472295.1 bacterium
GAAGACCGATGCCTTTATGGACAAACCCTGCCCTCCGAAAGACCTGATGGTCAAGATCGAGGCCATGCTTTCACAGATCAAGAAATCATCATAATCCTATGAAACACAGTCATAAGCACGAAAACGGATGGGGAAAATCCAGAATTGTGAAGGTCAAGGATCTCGCCCCTGCCGTCCGGATGTTCAAGATCCATGTTCCCCTTTTAGTGCAATCAGCCAAACCCGGCCAGTTCGTTGTAGTCAGAATTGATGAGCGGGGTGAGCGCATCCCTCTCACCATTGCGGATACGGATGAGAAATTAGGTCTGATGACCATCGTATTTCAGACAGTAGGTGCCTCGACCCAGCGCCTGGCCGTGCTCCGGGAGGGTGATTTTCTGGCCGATGTGGTGGGTCCTCGGGGGGTTCCTTCCGAAATCGAGAGATTCGGTCACGTGGTATGCATCGGAGGAGGTGTTGGTATCGCACCCGTTTATCCCATCATGAAGGCCTTAAAGGGAGCGGGAAACCGGATCACCTGTATCGTGGGGGCCAGAAGCAGGGAATTTATTATTTTGAAGGATGCAGTGGAGAAGATTGCGGACCGCACCATATATACAACGGATGACGGCAGCTTCGGCACCCATGGCTTTGTTACGGATGCCCTGGCAGGATTGATATCCCAGGGGGAAAAGATCGACCGGGTGGTGGCCATAGGACCTGTGATCATGATGCGGGAGGTGGCAAAGGTCACAAAGCCTCATGGCATTCCCACGATCGTGAGCCTGAATTCCATCATGGTGGATGCCACTGGGATGTGCGGTGCATGCCGGGTGTCCGTGGGGGGAAAGACCCGTTTCGTTTGCGTGGACGGCCCGGAATTCGATGCCCATCAGGTGGATTTCAGGGAACTCATGAGCAGGCAGGCCATGTACAACAGGGAGGAATATCGCGCCCTGTGGCATCATGAATGTACGGAGGCCGAGGAGAGCGGGGTCATAGAGGTCCCCAAGAGCCGTGTGCCCATGCCTCATCAGAACCCGCAAATCCGTATCCAGAATTTTGATGAAGTGGCCCTGGGTTATACCCGCGGTATGGCCATGCAGGAGGCCTCCAGATGTTTGAGCTGCAAGAAACACCCATGTGTGTCAGGCTGCCCGGTGAATATAAATATCCCGGATTTCATTCAGCATATCAAAACCGGGGATTTTCTTGCAGCCATAAAGATCATCAAGTCGTCAAACAGCCTGCCTGCCATATGCGGCAGGGTCTGTCCGCAGGAGACCCAGTGTGAATTGAAATGTGTGCTGGGGAAAAAGGGACAGCCCATTGCCATCGGGCGTTTGGAGCGATTCGCTTCCGATTACGAGGCGGCCCAGGGCGAGATCAAGGCATCCAAACCCGGTCATTCCACCGGCAAAAGGGTGGCCATCGTGGGCTCAGGTCCTGCAGGCCTTTCCGCGGCAGCGGAACTGGCAAAGATGGGGCATCAGGTGACCCTTTTTGAGGCCCTCCATAAGACGGGCGGGGTGCTGATCTATGGTATCCCGGAGTTTCGACTTCCCAAGCGGATTGTTCAGACCGAGGTGGATTATATCAGAAAGCTGGGCGTGGAGATCCGGACCAGCTTTGTGGTGGGTAAACTAAAGACCATAGACTATTTCATGGATAACGGATTTGATGCGGTATTTCTGGCAACCGGCGCTGGTCTACCCTTTTTGATGAATATCCCGGGAGAGAACCTGAACGGGGTTTACACGGCCAATGAATTCCTCACCCGGAACAATCTGATGAAGGCCTATCTCTTTCCTGAATACGACACCCCCATCCGGATCGGAAGGCATATGGCAGTCATCGGCGGGGGAAATGTGGCCATGGACTCCGCCAGGGTTGCCCTCAGGCTGGGTGCGGATAAGGTATCATTGATCTACCGGCGCTCCAGGGCGGAGATGCCTGCCAGGGCGGAAGAGGTGGAAAATGCTTTGGAAGAGGGGATCGAACTGGTCACCCTGGCGGCCCCGATCAGTGTCCTGGGGGATGAGAAAGGATGGGTGCGGGGGATCGAATGTCAGAGGATGGAACTGGGGGAGCCGGATGCATCCGGCAGGCGCAGGCCCATCCCTATCCCCGGCTCCGAATTTGTGATCGATGCGGATGTCATTGTGGTGGCCATCGGCCAGAGCCCGAATCTTCTGGCCATTTCGGATGCACCCGATATCCGGACCGATCCGAAGGGCAGGGTTATCGCAGATCCTGAGACAGGAAAGACCACCAAGCCCGGGGTCTTTGCAGGGGGCGACACCGTTACCGGCGCTGCCACAGTCATCGAAGCCATGGGTGCGGGAAAGCGGGCTGCCAAGGCTATCGATGAATATCTCAAAACAGGGGAATGGTGATTAGTAAAAAAGGGATATTTTCATTAGAAATTCCTAAGGCTCTCTTTTTGACCGCAAAAAAACACAGCCTTGCTTCGGGCAGACCGATAAAAATAATAATAAATGGGTAAATTTTTGGTCATATTAAATGCCCAAACTGAGTTGTCATCGCGAGGGCGTTAGCCCGCAGCAATTTAAAAAACAGATTGCTTCGCTTCGTTAGTCTGATAATAATGTCAGAAGTTCCGGATAATTGGTGAATATCCCGTCCACGCCCAATGACATCATTTTTTCTCTCTCCTCAGGGGAATTGACTGTATAGACGAAGACCTTGAGATCCCTTTGATGGGCATCATCCACGAACTCCCGGTTGATTACCTTAACCTTGACATGCACCGAATAGGCACCCAATGCTTCCGCAAACTGGGCTTGGTTATCCGGAATCCTTGATATGAGAGCCCCTATCCGGATCTTTGGCTGCAGGGCCTTCACTTTTGTAAGTTCGTCATGATTGAAAGAGGATACCAGCACCCGGTCATAGGTCCAGTGATGCTTTTCAATATATTCATTGATTAAAGATACCACAGGTTTGGCTGTATGGGGCCCTTTCAGTTCCACATTGATGCCTGCCTGATCCGAAACCAGATCGAATACCTCCTGAAGGAAGGGAATCCTCTGCCCCTTGCCGGCATCCAATGAGCGAAGATAGGAGAGTGTCTTATCCATGACATGGCCGCTGCCGTTTGTGGTTCGCTCCAGTGTCGGGTCGTGGATGACAATGAGCTGGTTCTCAACGGCATATACATCCACCTCGATCCAGGGCGCACCCAGAAAAAGGGCCTTCTGGACTGCAAGGAGTGTGTTCTCCGGTTCGTGTCCGCTGGCACCCCGATGCGCAAAACATAGGGGTTTATTTGGGGATGAATGATAGTTGTTTTTCATAGATGATGAGTTGATTAGTATCGATTGACGAATAATCGTGACCTTTTGTAGATTCATCATAAATAAATCCTATAGTCTATATATTATAAGAGATTACTAAAAAACAGGAATGATATCAAATCATAAGGGATATGAAACATATTGCCTTGGCAAATTGCTTATGTGAAGATCGTGAATATCAGGTAGAGAATGATTGGTTTGGGGAGAAGGGGAGGAGATATGCTACTCCTCCCCTCACACCACGCAACTTCCCCTTGCCGTATGCCAATCCAATCCTCTGATGAGGTGTTTGGAAAAATGTTTATAAACCGGTTTAACCCTTTTATTATTCTATCTTGGATATCCAATCAAAGGATTGATCCCCAGATAATTCCTTACTCCAAAGCTGCTAAAGGGAAAAGTGAAGGAGGAGCCGATCAGGGAATTATTAAATCCACTAAAAGCCTGACCGAAGGAGATTCCAGTGCCACCGGTATAGGAAAATGAACCGGGCATTGAGGATGAACCGTAACCTGAACCGAAGGTAGATATTCCCAGATACACGGGAAATGCCTGTCCCGGGAATGTGTACAATGATCCGCCATAAGGTCCCATTGATTGATTGTTTCTAGAATATCCATAAAATGGAAAGGCACCCCAGTTGCCCCCGAAGAGATTGCTGCCCGAAGCAAGTCCGAATAATTGTCCCGAATATGTCAGACCAAATGCGCCCAGGTATGATTGAAATGGGTATGGGCTGTAATAAGTCGGATATGAGGGACTTGGATTGTCTGTTTCTTCTCCCTGAAAATTGGGATCAAAGATGGCCCCGTAAATGATGATCTTTTCATCGTCTACAAAGTCCCAGCCCGCCTCCAGAACATCGATATCCGTGGTCCCGGGTGGCAGGGGCATCACTTTGATAATGGTGACAGTCCGGGAGGCGGCCCCTGCATTGTGGTCCCAGTCATAATTATATGGCCATATCAAAGACGGATTGCTGGATTTGGATGATTGATCGGGAGGACCGGGGACTTTTTGCGGGGGAACGACACGATAAGGCCCTTCACCATCCAGTTTGTTTTCAGCGTTCAGTTCACCAGGGTCCATATATTCCCCTTCCCGTCTGATGGCCAGTATCATTTTGAGCCCTGCGGATATGAAAATGGGGTCATTGTGACTGCGTCCGATACAGGAGGTTGCACTATAATCGCACCAGGCTGCTGCCTCGGGGTCATATTGAAAGCTGGCTTCAGGATATACCCCATTAACATGATAGAGCTCGGGGTCCGGATCCTCTTACAAGGGATGATAGTTGGACCATCCATCCGGTGCATACACAAGGATCCCTGTGGTGGAATCAAGAATCCCGGCGTCTTCCAGTAGGTCCTCCATGGGAACACCTGTATACTCGGCATAGAAATCACCGCTTCTTGATGTGTTCATTAACATGAACTGGGTATGCTGGGGCATGGCCTCCAGTTCCGCTTTTGTATAAACGCGGAATGGGGCCATCTTTTTGGTGGGGTCATCGTTTGCATTACCAGGAAAACGATTCGCCTGGATTTCATTATCATTGTAGTACCCATCCCCATCCGAATCGAAATCCTTGATCCTCTCGAAGGCAGCGGCATCCCTGCCATTGAAGTAATAATCCTTTCCATACAGATTCAGAGTATATGCGATGTTGCCGCTGCCATTGTATCCGTATGAATAATGGCACCATTGACAGCTCCCCAGGCTGACCTCACTGCCCTTGCTGTTGATATATTGCCCGCCACTGTGGCATAGGGCGCAGTGGTCCAGTTTTGTTCCAATTTTTTCGGGGTAAGCAGCCAGGAAGAGATCTGAATCCATCTCATCCTCATGATGATAAGCTGAGAAGCTGATCGATGCATTCAAAACAAAAAACAACCTTTGTTGAATAATAACCTTGTGACTTTACATAAAGGTTTCTGAAAGAAGCCCTGTATGCTCAAAAAACCTTCCTGCAATTTTTAGATAATTTTTTGGAGCATTTTGTAAAAAGGCCGCTGAGAAGAGCCCTGCATCCCTAAAAACCTTTTCTCAAAAGCTCAAATAAAACCGGGCAGTGATCACATGTTCTTCTTCGATGTAATCGATGCTTCCGTCTTTGGTATTGACTCTTACTCGTATAGGATCAGAAAGGTTCGTAAATGTATAGTCCATGATAAGGCGGAATGCGGGCGTCAAGATCCAGTTCATTGCCACGCTGTAAGAATCCGATTCTCTGACTGATACAAAGGCATTCTTTGTGATCCAGGTCTCGTCACCTGTGAAGTGTTCAATACGAAGGGCGAATACAAATGCGCCATAGGTCCCCGATTCCGGGTCGAAGTCCTTCCGAGGCCTGATGGGATTGAGCCTTCCATCTTTCATTTCGAATGATTCTCCGGTCAGGCAAAAAAGAGTGGAGGCATACCATGATGAAAATTCTCCGTCCTGTGGTACCCCTCCGCTGGGTTCCAGATCGGTATATCTGAAATGGATGTATTCTCCCTGAACAGCCATCCCACGCAATACCCAGGCAGATTCAAGTGCCCAGCGCTGGCGTCGACGCACCCCTTTCAAAACGCCGAATTTGGTGTTTGCATTGAATACATAGATGTTTCGATTCGTACCCGCCATGCCTGTGCTTTGCACTTCAAGATTCACATTGGTCAGGTCGATATGGGCATGGGTTCCAGAGCCCCCGATTTGGAATGATTTCAGCCAAGAACAGGGCATTATAATGAAAGGTCTGAAGATCAGGCGTCCGGCCAATTCCGGCTCGTCACTCTGGCCTCCCCTGGATGAGCCATCGATGCCGTCCCCGTTGAAAAGTCCCAGAAAACAATCCATGCTGTTTTTCAATAAACGCTGATGTAGCATTACACCCACATCCCGTTTTGGCGTGAGATGATACCCCATGGAGCGCTCCACAAAATAGATGGCACTGTTCCGGGCTTGCCATTCAAGGCTGAAGGGTTCTTTGAATTGTCCGAAACGCAGGACAAGATTTTTATGAACTGTGCTCTCCCCGTATGCATCCACCAGTTTTTTTTGGTCGCTTCCCTGAAGCTCCATTTCGATTCGGTAATTAATAAAATGGTTGAGATTGCCGGAGAAAAAC
>JBLIRM010000208.1:0-6321 GCA_049472295.1 bacterium
GGTCTCCACAGGTCTGCCGACCAGATCCTCCTCCCGATCGTAATTAAGCATCTTCAAAGCGGCCTGATTGACTGTGCGAATGGTATTGTCGGGGTCTACCACAATCAGGGTATCAATCATGCTCTTTATGATGTTATTGATATATTCTTTGGTATGGATCAACTGTGCTTGATAGGTTCTCAGATCTGCGGTCATCTGATTGAATGATTCAGCCAACTCCCCGATCTCATCTCTGGACTTCACATGTGCCTTATGGGTAAGGTCGCCGGCGGAAATATTTTTTGTGGCCTGCAGAAGTTGCCGGACCGGGTTGGTGATGTGGAAAGAAAATAAAAGCCCACCAATCAGACCACCGATAACAAGTAAAAGGCTGATGAGGAGAGTGAAACGGATCGAAGCGTTTTTTGTTCTGTCCGCCATCTCTTTGGCGCTTTTCGCATCATTCTTGTAATACTCCATTAGGGTCTCCATCTCCATGACCACCTGATCCGCAATGAAATCCATTTGCTTCATCTTTGCAGCCCCCTGAAACTTGAGGGGGTCTTCAATGGCCAAAATCTGGCTTGCCAGATCCGTTACTCCTTTGAAGTGAGTCTTTATCCTTTCAATGACCTGTTTTTCCGGACTGGGCTTTGAGAGTTTAAAGATCTCATCCATCCTACTGACAAGGCTCTCAAGAAGCATCCTGTAATTTTCACGCTCAGTCTCGTTTCCCATTATAAGATAATCATGGGGGGGCATGAGTACACTCTGGAATGAGATCATAAACTCATATACAGGGTGAAAGGCCTGAGATTGCTCATCCCTTGATCCGACCTGGATTAATTCCCTTAAGGCCTGCTTCACATGCTCTGTGGAGGCATCCATCTCCTTCATCAATCTTGCAGACTCAATCCCCAAAGGATCGGAAATAGAAAGGATATCATGCGCTATGGCCTCGATCTTTACTATCCCCTCTCTGGCAATAGCAAGATGCCTTTCCCTCCCATCAGCTACTTTCCTTTCGCTTATTCTGATGACATCGGTTACCTGGACAAGGTGCTGTTTCAACTCCTTGAGGGCACTTTCAAATTCATGGATTTCTTTCGGGTCACTATAGATAAGATAGTCGTGGGGTGGCATGAGGACTTTCTCAAAGGAGAGTCGAAGGTTATGGATCATGCAATTATAGGATGAGGCGTTCATGATTATCTCCCCACCCTTTCCGACCTGCTGAACACTCCAGATGGATATGGCGCTCACGACCAACACCAGTAGCAGCATGATGATGGTCAAGGATATCAATTTCCCCCTAATGCTCGCCCTGATTTTTGTCTGGATTCTTTTAAATAACGAAATAACCATGATACTCCCATGATACTCAATTCAAATCTCTCGCTTACTCAATTTTAAGAAAAGGCACTTATTTTACCATTTTTGCTACAAATTTCTTTTATAGTAAACGCTAAAAGTAAGTGGTCATTGCGAGGGCGTTAGCCCGAAGCAATCTAAAAAACAGATTGCTTCGCTCGCAATGACTTACCATTATGTCAAATTATTTAAGGCATTTACTATAGGTTTAGTATCAGGATCCGTTTCTGATCTTCAAATCGAGACCATAATCAAACAACAGGATATATTCAGTGGGGTATCTTCAATCCTATGCTATATGAGAAAGATGCTATTTTATTGCCGGGTCCATGCCCCTGATATCTTCCCAAAGTATCCATAAAGATAGTAAAAACGCTGACAATACAGCTATTAAATTCACGAAAAAATTATCTGCACTTTTTGTGCCCTTTTACTCTAAATCCTGAAATCCCACTATCTCAACTGATAGTATAGGATTATCCTTATATTCTAATGCATCAAGGCAGTTCTGGTATTGAAATGGATGGAGGGTTCATGCGGAGGCATGTGGGTTTAGATAGGGATCTCCATAAAAATAATGATAAATACCATAAAACATATGCCATAAAATATAGTTATATTAAGTATAATATTTATTGTTAATATAATTTTAATAATATTAACTATTTATACAATCTTAAGATACAATAATTGGCATATACTATGCTTAATAAACTTACATATCACACTTTTAAAAATTCAAATATTAATTTTTGACAGAAGCAAAATATTATTTTAAGAACCGGACATCTGTCATTTCCTATTCCATTTGAGATAAAAATCGCATCTTCCTCAAGTTATGCCTCGACATATCATTCAGGATAGATTCAAGCCACAGCTTCTGATAGCCTGTAGATCCTCCGGAATAATTCAAATACAACTCAAATTACTCCTATTGAATGACGCCTTTAGATTTTAATTGAAAGGATTTCATAGGGAGGTAATGGACATGGATAAGTTACTGAATTCCATTCATAAAGAAATGATATGCGTCTTATTCTTTATCTTTTTTATATTTATACTCATGGCAGTATTGATATCGATTAATACAAATTCTTTGTTAGGCTACTACTCCCCCGGCTTTTTGGGATGGTCCGGCTATTGGCCCTGGTCTGGCCCTGTTTATGGTGGTCTTTATGGGTCCTTTGGATACGGAGGGGGATATCCATATTCATTCTATCCATATTTTGGGAGTAGTTATTTCTTATACAACCCATCTCTTTGGGGATCCATTTGGCCCTCGTGGAATATTTATGAAGGGCTTTGGTCTTATCCCTATGCCCGTCCATTTGGGGAATTGCTACTCGTTGTTCCCCCGGCCGGGGACCCAATCTTTATTGATGAAGAGGCCATAATTATAACAGAGGAGACTCTTATTGCCGCAGTCTCAGGTTTTCTGGACGTGGCCCTGGGCCCTGAAGAACTTGTTGGATTAACGGATCCAATATTGAATGTCTTGGCTGCCAATCCAAATCTTCTACCGGAATTCTGGTTACTTTATCCGGATCTTGCAATTACAAATCCGGATCTCTATGCAGCAATTCTAATTCTTTAAAAGGTTCTGGTATTTTGTATCAGCAAAATTATGCCTATTCGCTTTCCCTAATGCATGGGAAAGCTATTTGATATATGTGAGTTCGAGATCCCGTGAAAGCTGTATCTTCAATCTCTTTAAAGTGCCTGAATTGATGTATAACTTGACGTCGGATTCGGATGGGCGTCTCACAACCAGATCAGCAGGCTTGACACCCTTGAGGATCTGAACGGCGAGTTCTCCGGCCATTCTTCCGACATCATCATATTCAACCGATATACACAAAAGGGCTCTTTCCTGAAGGTATGTCTTGCTGGTCACACAGGTGGGGATCTTCTGCCGATTGATCTGTGATATGATCCGCTTGATATCTTTTGATATCACCCATCCGGAGGGCATATAAATACACCGGACCTGATTCTTTACCCTATCCAGATAAGATCGTAAAAAACGAAAATTTTTGTTGTATTCAAACCCGAGCAAATCCAATCCCTCCCGGACAAGGATGCCTTCCATTTCTTCTTTCAAAGCCAATGCCTTCAGGTCTGAGGGGGCATAGATGAATCCGATATTTCCCTTGCCAAAGACCTCCTGAATCTTTCTGATTTGGATATCCAGAGGGATCGAATTGGATGCACCTGTGAGATTGGGCTGTTTTATGTCCCATGATTCGATAATCTTATACCGAACGGGATCATAGACAATATTGAATACAATCGGTGTTTGAGTATAGCTTTCTTTTACTTTGGAGGTAATTCTGGATCCATAGGTATAAATCAGATCGAACCCTTTCTCATCGGTTTCAGCCACCAATGCTTCCAAACGATCCAGGTCCTTGAATACATTCAATACCGTAAAGTTTATATTCTGATCGATAAACGCCTCATCCAACACATCCCTGAATCCTATCTCTGCCTGGGTCTCCCCATCCCACAGAAACATCAGGATGTCCTGTCCTTCTCCATAGGATAAAACAGGGAAGAGACAGAGCAAACACACAATCCATATTCCGATGATTTCCAATTTAGATTTCATGCCTCTATATCACCAATCTCTTTTGGCAGAATAAAATAAAAGGTGGTCCCCACCCCTGCCTTTGAATCAAGTCCGATGGTTCCCTTGTGTAATGTTACTATCCTTCTGATGGCATCAATGCCTGCACCGGAATTCATTTCTATTTGTTCTCCTGAGACCGGAATCGCAGTGATAACCGATTTGAATATCTTCTGCTGATTCTCTTCCGGAATGCCAACACCATTGTCCCGGACTGCACAGTAAAACTCTTTGTCGTGATCCTCAATCAAAAACTCAACTCTTTCCTCTGTGTATTTCACTGCATTTGAAAAAAGGTTGGCAAATACACGGGTGATCTGTTTTGGATCCACCTTGGCAATCACTTTTTCACCCACCGGACCTCCTGTATACGGTAATCCATTAATATATATCCATTTATTTTCTGCATCCAGAATGGGCAGGAAGGGTTCCACGATCCTCCGGACAACATCCACCAGATCCGTGGGTTCTATCTTAAGCTGATAGGAGCCATCCATGATTCTGCCGTAATCCAGGGCGTCGGTGATTATTCCCAAGGCTTCTTCCATAATCTCTTTTAATAATTTCATGTAATAATCAAGCTTTTCGGGATTTTTTTCGAATATGCCGCTCAGATACAAATCAGGTAGTGTTTTTCCAAAAGACAGTTTATCTCTTACATCATGAACCAGGCCCAACACGATTTTATTTTGAGAATCCCGTAGTAGATTAATTCTCTGATTCTTGTCATAAAAATATTCCTTTGCAATCGTGGCAAATGTATTGTGATGCAATTTATTCAAAGCCTTCATCACATTGATCAATTTTGTGTTATCTTGAAAATGCTGGGTAAGCAAAAAATCATAGGCATCCTCCAGAAAATGAAATCCGAAGACGATCTTTTCAAAGGGCAAATCCTCTTTTGCGATTCTTTTTCCCAAGGCCACATTCGATCCGATATACCCCTCAATATCCCCTTCGACCAAATACTCCGTAAAATCATTCACAAGGCTAACCACATGGGTCTGTATGGCCAGGTTTTCCGAATCCCGCAATTCATCTTCCATGGAAATACCTTTTTGGGTGGTGAAATGTTTGAAAAAGATGTCGGCCCAGGTATTTAACAACTCATGTTTGCGTGGCAGGATGATTTCTGCGACCTGCTTCACATTCGACTCTTCCTGGGGATTCAATTCCATTATCCCGATACCTGCATCCCCATTCTTAAATCTATAAGCACCTTTTTCTATATGCATTTCTACCATTCTCTCCCCCTTCTCACGGCATGGATTCAAATTTCATGATCGCTTCATATTCGCCTGCGGCACATATAGAACCCAAAAACTATATTATTGCATTGAATTCATCGAGCCGCTCAAAGAGGATCCGGTTGCTTTTAATATTTTCAAATGTGAATTTTGCCATTCAAAAAAGCCTCTGTCTTAGATTTTTAATCGATACCATTCTCTTTGTCGAGAGGACGAAATAAAAAGCAGATTCTAACGAATTACAAAAACCGGCAATATGATTAGGGTTGGAGGTTGAGCCTGCAGTCAAGGTTTAGATATCGGATATTCATTGCTTGAAGCCGCGAGTAATAGGTTAAAATTAAATTTTATCCCCAGTCAAGCCAAACATGTATCGGACATCCTCTTCCGACAATGTTATATCAATTTTGCCTGAAAATATAAGCCATTCTCCGGAATCGTTTCTCAAACCTAACTTTTGCTTTAGAGTCTCTTGATCCAAGTTCTCTAAGGCATCTTCTTTAAAAATTTTCTGCTCATTATAATTGATCCAGGCACTTATGGTTTTATCCTCAATAAAACCATGTTTTTTTAAAATTTTTATTTTTAGGGACTGATCTTCCTGCATCCGAATCTCTCCAGGGACAAGACATCCAATGGTTGAATTGATAATGATCCTTTATATCCAAAAGCTGTTATCAGATTTATTATACTTTTTCGAGTCCTTCGATGCAATCCATGAATGAACTGGTGTTTTCCATCCAAGAACTGGGGTGGAAGTATCTTCTGTGAAACTATAGTAAACTAAGTGGTCATTGCGAGGGCGTTAGCCCGAAGCAATCTAAAAAACAGATTGTTTCGCTTCCCCCGACGATTCGCTCGGGGCTTTGGCTCTCCACAAAGACTTACCACTATGTCAAATTATTTAAGGCATTTACTATATTATAGATATGGATTGATTGTAAGTTGGTTTGGATTGAAATTTGTATGTAATGGATAGCTGATTGGATTAATAGCAGGGAAATGTCACTCAATTACCACCCGTAAAACAGGTAGCTTGCTTCGAACCCTTAAAGGGTGCTTTATATTGTTGTCATTGCGAGAAGGCCGATGGCCGAT
>JBLIRM010000209.1:0-6298 GCA_049472295.1 bacterium
TATGAAAAACGGATATTTGTCTTTGTAGCTAATATGACGAACAATTGGAGCTGCGTGGAGGACCTTGTCCAGGAAATCTTTTTTTCCGCTTATAAAAATATTGTAACTTTTGACCCGCATCGCGGGAGCTTTGGCAATTGGCTTTATCGGATTGCCAGAAACCGCTGCATCAATGAATTAAAAAGGAAGAAAGAAATCCTCATGGATTGCATCTCTGTATCACCTGATATTGCTGATCCTACGGAAGATCTGCTGAGGCGGGAAACACTCAGAAGGCTTGATCATGCGCTTTATCAACTGCCGCATAAAGACAGGGAGCTTTTGATCCTGGCTGAACTGGAAGGGTTGTCGTATGAAGAGCTTGCAGAGGTTGAAAAGATCAGGATCGGGACTGTGAAATCACGGCTTTTCCGTATTAGGGAAAAGCTTAAGAAGGTATTAGAAAATATTTAAGGGAAAAAACCATGGATAAAAAGGAATTTTACGAAGAATGGAAGAAGAAGAGAACGGATATTGATGTGCCAAAGGATTTTGCTGCCAAAGTGATGCAGGGGATCCATTCTTATGAAAAACAGAGGAAAACAGGTTTTTTTTACAGATTACAATCAGACATCAACACAGTCCCTGTCAGACTTCTAAGATGGGGATTGGCTTTGGGGGCCGTGGGGCTTGGCATCTGCCGCGTTTCCTATATTATTATGTTCATCTTTGTCCCATAAAGGGAGGTAGTTATCATGAATGAAACGGGGAAAACATACACAAGAAGGCCTTTTATCGCACTGGCACTTTCCGCACTTTCAACCGGACTTGGCCATATCTATTGCGGAAGAATAACCAAAGGCATTATTCTGTTTCTGATATCCTTCGTATTTGCTCCAGTGATCGGAATGGCGGTCACGGGCATGTCCTCCACCTTTTTTCTAATCCTGATCATTGTTTCGGTGCTTTTATCAGTGGGGATCTGGGTCTATGCTATGATTGATGCCTATTGGCTTGCTAAAAAGACGAGCGTCAACTACAAGTTAAAGGATTATAACCGATGGTACGTTTACATCGTTTTTATTGCTGCTACAATGATATTCCCAGGTAATCTATGCTATACGATAAGAACACATCTTATTGCCCCTTATAAGATCCCGTCTGTTAGTATGCGGCCTAATGTCCTGAAGGGGGACCACTTGTTTCTAAACAAGGCGGCGTATAAGAGGAAAGGTCCAAATCGTGGTGATGTAGTGGTTTTTATCCAGCCAAACAAGCGGCACATGGAATATATTAAAAGGATCGTGGCCCTGCCGGGCGAAACAATAGAAATCAGGGATAACCGGTTGATCATCAACGGTCAGATGCTTTTTTATCAAGAGGTGGAAAGGCAGGAACTCGATACAATAAAAGGGCAGTTAGATGGAAAAGTTTATGAAGAAACAAATGGAGATGTGAGTTATAAAATCATGTTAAAAGAAGAAGGAAAAGAGGCTGCCAACTTCAAAAAGCTTACGGTTCCAAACGGCCACTGCTTTGTTTTGGGAGATAATAGGGGAGATGCAGAGGATAGCAGGGATTTCGGTCCTGTCCCATTAAGAGACATAATAGGCAAAGTAGCCTACATCTACTATCCGGCAGAAAGCTGGACACGTTTTGGAAAATTTGAATAAAGGATATTTTGCAGCCTCTGAAGGTTTGGTCCTTCGACAGGATATGGTTATATCGTGCGCTTCGCTTGAACAGACCTATATCTCATATAGATATTTCAAAGGGGGGGGAATGGAAAACACCTATATTCTATAATAATGTGAAATTCTCATATCGATTGTCAAATTGACCCAAAATCCGCGTTCGATTTTTCCTCTGCACATTACATGGACTTACATAAGTATTTTCTCTCAAATGTTCGGTGCAGTGGTTACTATTAGAAAAAGGCATTATTCAGGTGATTTGTTATTTGCTCTCGGATTTTGGGTTGACAGACAATGGATTTACTGACTGAATGACCTTTAAATTTTTTGAGTCTTTCCGTTTTTGCTGTAAAAAGGATCTTTGGACAAGGCATAGACCCATTAAGGTGTTTGGGCATATATAAGCGAATGGGATGAAAATAATCATGTATCTGTAATACAAAAATGATAATGTCCCTTGCTATTTAGAAATAATTATGCTATTTTGATATATAATTAATTAATAGACATTTTTGAGTTTTTGAAATCCAGGAATCTGATTTTTGTTTCACAAAAGCAATTTAATATGATGCAGTAGAAGAACAAAAATAATCGCAATCATGGTGTTTCGCTCAAACTGTGGTTGCTTTTTTTATTTAAATGCGCATCATACAGGATGTGCATGTTTAAATCCGCAACCTGCGGATCGGTCAATGTTTAAGAAAGGATTTTTAGTCAATGGAAAACGGAACAGTTAAATGGTTCAACGAATCAAAAGGTTTTGGTTTCATTCAACGTGAGAATGGTGAAGACGTATTTGTTCACTATTCAGGTATCAATGGAGTCGGCCATAAAAGCCTGAACGAGGGTGATAAGGTTACCTTTGAGGTGCAGAATGGCCAAAAAGGGCTTCAGGCCGTAAACGTAAGTAAGATTTAATCCCCCAAAAAATAACGAGAATCCCAATCTGCTGAGCGACAGATTGGGATTTGTCTTTTTAGCCCTTCCAAAGCAACTGAAATATACCACCATAGAAGAAACTGACTGGATGTTATGGGGCCTGCTTAATAGAAACGAGATCGTGTTTTATTGATTTTTCTGTTGCCCAATGATATTAATGGCAGTCCTTTCAGCCTCGGCTAAATCCCCGGGGTAGGTAATGGAATGCCAGAAACGGGCATGGATCATTCGGATGGGCAGTCTCCTGCTGAGCGATACCATCATAAGGGGCAGGGATTGCTCATTCTGATGATTATAAATAATCGCCTCTTCGAAGATATCCTTTGTCAATACGCATGCCCCGGTAAAGACGAGGTTCCTGCCGGAATGATTCTGAACCGGGCTTATGATATCATGTAAAAAACCATTCCTTTCGATACAGACACTGAACCTGCCCGGATCATCCTTTTCCATGACGAGCATAGCCGGATCATACCGTGTCAGTTCCTCCAGGTCCTGAGGATGGTAGAAATCGTCTCCCACCAGACAGAGAAAGGGCAGATTCAGAAGATATGGCCCTGCGGCATGAAGGGCGTCGAATGTCCCCAGGAGTTCCCTTTGATGGGCGTAACGGATGCTTCGCCCCTTGTATTCACTGCCGAAATGAGCCTCGATCCGATGGGAAAGGTATCCCACCACCAGAATGATTTCATCGATGCACTCCGGAAGGGAGTCCAGAAGGTATGCCAGAATCGGACGGCCTGAGACCTCCAGCATGGGTTTGGGGGTGGTCTCAGTCAGAGGGCGCAGACGTTTCCCTTGGCCTGCTGCAAAGATAACGGCCTGCATGGATCAGAACTTTATCAATTTTTTCATCATATCCCTGGCCTTTTCTTCTTTTTTCCTGATATCGTAAAAGAGCTTCAACTGATTGATGGCCTTATTTAGATTCTGTTCATGGAGCGAATCGTAATGCCTGGAGTCCAATTGGAAATAGGATTGGGTATGTGCATCTTCCAGGAATCTGGATGAGAGCTCCAGTGCAATGATGGCCGCTGAAGCAGGAATTCCCAACAATTCCCTGGGTTCAACAATGCCGTCAACATCCCCGATATAACTCTCCATGGCTGCGCTGAATATATCCAGATCGAAATGTATCTTTCCGGAATCCTCCCCCCCTTGATTACACCATGAACGAAGTGCGTCACCCATCTCAAGGGTGATGCTCCCCTTACGCAAGGTGTCCAGATCGATAATGCTGATGGCCTTGCTGCCTGATGTCTCGAAGAGAATGTTATTGATTTTCAGGTCCCCGTGAACTATATGCCGGGGAGTAAAATGTGGTATCTCCAATGATTGATAAGATCTCAGGATATCCTCCTTGAGGGACTGGATATCCCTGTCCTGACAATCTTCGAGACTGCTGCAAAGCCGCTGGATGTAGTATTTTGTATTATGCCAGTTTTTGGATTCATGCCTGAATTGGTAATCGAATGCCGAGAGCACCCGGTGAAATTTCCCCACCAGATGGCCTGCGGATTTCGCAAATTCAATACCAGGCATAACATCAAAGGTCCTTCCTTCGATATAAGTGGCCATCCGCCACGAATCACTGCCCTGTTTTGACAAAACTGTGTCATCCTGTTTATGGATCAATAAGGGGGTTATGACACCGCTGTCCCTGAGAAAACATGTCACCACATCCATATCTTCGGTGACAGAATCCGGAAAGATGCCATGGATCTTCTGCAATATATACTTATTCTCGTCCGTTTCGATGAGAAATGTCTTATTGATGAGACCCTTCTCCAGGGGATTAACCGACCGCACCCTGTCAATGCCGAACTCCTTGATGATTGTCTGCAGGTTGCTTAGATCCATAAGCCCTCTCCCCGAGTTTTTGGGTCAGTTATATGATGTGGATGATCATTGATTCTCTTATCTACTTATCGATAACATAGCATATTTTGATTGGCAGGTGATCATCATCTGTTTATCATCATTATTTTAAGATAATCATAACAGACAGTACCCTGTCTTTCAAAGGAGAATGATCCAATAAAGGAGAATGATCCGATCCTGTCTGAAGGATTGATCCCTGCGCACCCTTGTCATAATGAATCCCCCAAGTTTCATTTTGGGACTGTATTGTTTGCATAAGCATCCCAATTTGACACATTCCATCATCCCTGAAAGATATTTATTCTATAAAATCAATATGTTAAAAATGGCATAATAAATGCGTGATAGATTGATATCCATAGGTCTGATTTTTTCAATTCAGGCCGATTTTTTTAAATGAACACGGATATCTCATACAAAAGGATATTGTTTATTGCTCAATGGTCCCGATCATTCATAAGAAGGTGGTTTTGAATAAAGAAAAATTTTGAATGAAAGATTGAGCGTCTGGAGAAAGGGGGTGTTAATTATCATTGTATAGCATCCTATGATTTTATAACTCCAAGACAAGCCTGATTATAAATTCATAATAAACTGGATGAACATTAGGTTTTTAAAATTCATTTGAGTAAGGTTAAGGACATGTCTGACAAAAATATCTTAAAGATTTTTCTGTTTTTATCCATCTTCTTTCTCGGCCTTTTATTAGTCAGCTCAAATCTATGTTACGCACAATATTTTAACTCCTTTGGCACAGGGTATGGAGGCCTTTTAGGTTATGGCACTTCCGGCTTGTTAGGGGGTTACTCAGGCCTTTCGGGTGGTTATGGGTTTTACGGCAGCGGCGGCCTATATGGTGGCTATGGCGGTAGTTATGGCGGTCTTGGTGGCATCTATGGTGGCCTTGGTGGATACGGCCTTTCCGGTCTGGGCGGATTGTTTGGCGGTTTAGGTCTGTTCGGTAATCTGGGCATCTCCGCTACAGGCAATGTCTATGGCACCAGTTATTCTGTTTCAATACGGTGTACGCTTGATCATCTTATCCAGATCTGGGAAAATTATTTTCCATCTTTATAGATGCGTTCGTACTGGTTGATGATGTCCTCCATGGAAAATTTAACCAATGCCACTTTAAGCGCTTCGGTTATTATGGAATCATACAATTTTGTATTTTCAAGTACATTTACGGCCTTTTCAGCAGCTTCATCGATATCACCAATAGCATGAAGGAACCCGGAACGCCCATCTTCAATAACCTCAACCAAACCTCCGACACGACTGGCAACTACGGGCACTTGGCAGGCCATGGCTTCGAGAGCTGCCATTCCGAAGGATTCGTTTTGACTGGGTAAAAGCATCAGGTCGGAGGAGGCAATAACTGTGCCAATATCTGACCTGGCTCCAAGAAACTTCACCGAATGTTCAATACCCATTTTTTCAGCCAGGATCATCATCTCATATTGCATGGGGCCTTCACCGATAACGTGCAATTCAACCGGCCTGGAAATTTTCTTGTAAATTTGATAATAAATCCTGATTACATCCAGGGGCCGTTTTACCGCTCGTAAATTGGACAAATGGATGATAATTGTTTTTTCTTTTGGTTCTTGGCCTTCAGTTACCGATTTCAGGCTGGGGTTGAAATTTTTTGGATTGATAAAATTATATAGGACCTTGACTTTTCCCGGAGTGATATGAAATATCTGTTCAGTATCCATGGCCAGACTCTTGGATACTGCAGTTACGGCATCACTTTTCTCCATGGCATACCGCGTGATTTCAACCATCGTCGGGTGGGCACCAAC
>JBLIRM010000021.1:0-24834 GCA_049472295.1 bacterium
GAATATTTGTACTGCGTATCTTCCATCTCTAGCAAAACCGGTTCTGGAATACATGGAGGACAACATGTTACTTCTGTGACCCGGGGAATTTGCCCACTGTTCAATTAGTGTCGCGTTCGAGTCTGTCGAATAAGCCATCATAGCTATATTTTTAAAGCGTGTCAAATTAATAAAATGTAATGAACCATTCACCATTTATATTGAAAACATAATAATCTATGTGCCATAATAACCTGATTATATTTTTTAAAGAATGACATGACGTGCATCAAGCACTGAAATGACTTTTTACGAGCACATCAAATTTAGAAACATCCTGGAGAAGAGATGATGAAAATCAAGGACTTGAAGGCTGACTGGCAAAGGGAGCTCATCCCTCATCACGAACCGGATATGATCTACGAATGTATTGCCTGTGGTCATACCTACCCTTTAAATCAGTTCCTATATACCTGTCCATCATGTAAAAATCTATTAAAGCTGAGGGATCTCAGATTCGATCAATTAAAAAAGTGCCCCGGTGAGACCTGGAGGAGGATCTTTGACCAGCGTAGGTTACTTAATATACCCGCCTTAAAAGGGATTTTCCTTTTTCATGAACTTATTTTACCAGTGGTGCCCCTGGATTACGTGATTTATCTCGGGGAAGCACATACGCCCATTGTAAAAACCAACGAGCAACTCAGCTCTCAAGTGGGAATCGAGTTTTTCATTAAATATGACGGCCTTAATCCATCAGCCAGTTTCAAGGACAGGGGGATGGCAAGTGCCATCAGTTTCATCAATTATTTTATCAAGAGCAAAGGGCTGGGACAGGTCCTGGGGATCTGCGCCTCCACTGGGGATACATCTGCCGCCGCAGCACTTTACCTGGCATATCTTGATCACCGGAAGGTAAAATCCGTGGTATTGCTCCCTCAAGGGAAGGTGACACCTCAGCAGCTTTCTCAGCCATTAGGCAACGGAGCAACGGTTATAGAGATTCCTGGTGTATTTGATGATTGCATGAAAATTGTGGAAGAACTGGCAGAAAGATATCAGGTCGTGCTTCTGAATTCTAAGAATCCCATTCGTATCAACGGACAAAAATCCTTTTCGTATGAGGTTGCCCAGCAATTCGATTATGACAGTGAAAATCTGGTGGTGATTGTTCCCATTGGAAACGCCGGGAATATAACGGCCCTCATGGAGGGATTTCTTGATTTTTATCATCTGGGGATCATTTCCCATCTTCCCCGAGTGATTGGTGTACAGAGCTTTCATGCGGATCCGGTATATAGATGGTATCAGGATGGAAGATATGAGCCGGTGAAGGTCAAACCTAGCGTTGCCCAGGCTGCCATGATCGGGGATCCGGTCTCTTTCCCAAAGGTCAACCAGCTTGTCAAGGAATATTTCAAGGAAAAATTTGGCGTAGTCCAAGTCACTGAACAGGAGATTATCGAGGGAATGCTAATGACCAATCGACATGGACACATTGTGTGCACGCAGGGGGGAGAGACTGTAGCGGCCCTCAAAAAGGCTGTTCAGTCCGGAATGGTGAATCAGAGTGAAACTGTTGTAGTCGATTCCACATCTCATCAGCTAAAATTTGCGGATTTTCAAAATAGATATTATGAGGACTCATTTCCAGAGGCATATGAGATCCGACCCAAAAACGATATGCGCAATGCCCCAACCCAGCTTCCTGCCTCAGCAGAACGGATTGCCGAATATCTTCACCTCGAGGAAAGGGAATAGATGCCTTTTTTAAAAGATTATCTCAATCTCTCGATTGAAGCTGCTCACATAGCCGGGGAGATTCAAAAAAGGAGCTTCGGACGGACAATCAGGGTTGCCTTCAAAGGGCCAAAAGACCTCGTAACGGAAGTTGATCAACAATGTGAAGAGGCCATTTTAAAACATATCACTAAGACTTATCCTGATCATAATATTTTGTCTGAAGAGGGGGGTGCCTTTCATTCAGATTCCCCTTTTCGATGGATCATTGATCCCCTTGACGGGACAACCAATTATGCCCACGGATATCCGTTTTTTTGTGTATCGATCGCTTTGGAACAGGATGGAGATGTTCTCCTGGGGGTGGCATATAATCCTATGATTAACGAACTTTTTACTGCCATAAAAGGAGAAGGCTCCTTCTTAAATGGATCACCAATTCATGTTTCAGGGACTGATAAACTGGAACATGCCTTATTGGCCACAGGTCGACTTACTCGAAAAAAAGAGAATATGGACGTTCATTTTGCGCAATTTCGAAGACTTGCGATGAATGTCCAGGCAACGCGCAGGGATGGCTCGGCTGTACTGGATTTATGCTATGTAGCTGCGGGACGTTTTGACGGATTCTGGGAATCCGGCCTAAATCCTTGGGATTCAGCTGCAGGGAGTATTATAATCAAGGAATCCGGCGGGAGAATTACCAATTTTGGTGGTGAGCCCTTTAATCCTTTCTATCCGGAACTTCTTGCCAGTAATGGCGCTTTGCATCAGATGATTATGGAAACCCTTAACATTGCTTGATTCGATAGCCTTTGTGCAAGGAATCGTCAATGAGCCTTTAAACACTAACCTATATTGTGATGATTGACCTAAAGGGTCTCATTACAATTGACTTATAAAGGGATCTGATTATGAAACTTTCAGTCATTATTCCGGTGTATAATGAGCGATATACCATTCGTGAATGTGTGGAAAAGGTTCTGGAAGTCAATTTGCCTAAAAATATTTCCCTTGAACTGATCATAGTGGATGATCATTCCAAAGACGGATCATGGGAAATTATACTGGATATATCAAAGGCCCATAAAAACATAAAGGCCTTCAGGCAAGAGAAAAATCAGGGAAAAGGGATGGCCATAAGGCGTGCAATTGACGAAATCACAGGTGATATTGCCATTATACAGGATGCGGACCTGGAGTATAACCCTGAAGAGTATAAAAAACTAATCAAGCCCATCTTGGATGGCTTGGCTGATGTGGTATACGGTTCCCGTTTTGGTTATTCAGGCCTCAGACGAGTCCTTTATTTCAAGCATTCTTTGGGTAACAGATTTTTGACCTTTTTATCCAATTGCTTCACTGATTTGAATCTAACGGATATGGAGACATGTTACAAGGTCTTTAAAACATCCATACTGAAAAGTCTACCCCTTCGGTCGAAAAGATTCGGTTTTGAACCTGAGATTACAGCAAAAATCGCAAAGAGAAATCTAAGGATTTACGAAATCCCCATTTCTTATTTTGGTCGTACTTACAATGAAGGTAAAAAGATCACATGGAGGGACGGCCTCGCTGCACTCTGGACCATTTTGAGATTCTGGATCATTGATGATATTTACAAAGAAGAGGATAAAAAGATACTTTTTGCGATGTCTAAAACGCACCGGTTTAACAAATGGTTGGCTTCATATATCAAACCCCAATTAGGTAACAAAGTGATGGAAATCGGTTCGGGTATTGGCACAATGACATTGGAATTGCTGCCCACAGATCACTACACATGTTTAGAGATCGATCCAATATATATCCAGAGATTGGAAAATATATTTATGAATCGGCCCAATGTGGATATTATGCAATTGGATGTGGAAAATGAAAAGGCGATGGATCATATCCAAAAGGAATATGATACAGTATTATGTATCAACATCATTGAACATTTGAATAATGATTATCAAACCCTGAAGAATGTCCATAAATTACTCACCCCAAAAGGCAAAATCGTTTTGGTTGTGCCCAATTCTCCTTTCCTCTTTAATTCATTGGATAAAACCCTCGGACACCAGAGGAGATATAAAAAGGAGGATGTGGAAAACCTTTTGAAACGAACAGGATACCATATGACCTATATCAAAACATTCAATAAAATTGGTTTCTGGGGATGGTTCATTAACGGTAATTTGCTTAGGAGGACCTATTTTAGCAAGATTCAATTAAAGTGTTTTGATAACGCCGTATGGTTCTTGAGATTGATCGATCCTTTTTTGCCCTGGTCCGGGCAGTCTATTATTGCTGTCGGGGAAAAAATGTCCGATGATTAATCAATCGAACCTTTGATATAGTCGATGACATCTTTTGCACTATAATTGATGGTTGATTTTTCTATAATATGAGCTACAAAAGAAAAATCTTCACCTGCAGTCACAATAGGCAACTCAAAACCATTTTCATCACCCTGTCCCAATCCGATCGTTGCTAACAATGCATTGCACAAACATTGCTTTCCAATGGTCTCATCCACCGAACCACCTTTCATAAGATAGTTATTTACCGGTTCGCCCGGGCAACGGTAGCCGATTTTGGATCCATTTTTACTATAAAGCCTTCTTAAATAACCAAGGTCACAAATTCGTCTTCTCTGTGAATGCTTGGCCACATCCGTCATTGTATTTTTCAGATGAATCAATTTGAATGGATATCCTGTGGGCGAAGTCTGAAAACCAGTAAAAACCTTAAGTTTACCTTTGATACATTGAGCAAGCACCTCTTGTTTGATCTCTTGGAGGATTTCTGATTCTCTGCAAAATGCAAATGCAGTACCGATCTGTATCCCGTTGGCACCTAAATCCAATGCCTCTTTCAATTTCATTGGAGAGGCATATCCTCCGGCAAGCCAAAAAGGGCGCCCTAAATCTCTGACCTTTCGAATATCAGGTATATCTTTTGGACTATAGTGTTGTGGTGATTGCGTCTGAAGTCTTTTGTCTTTCCGGGGAGGTGCATTATGGCCACCAGCGGTATGATTTTCAACAATAAATCCGTCCACGAGTCCCGTCCCTTTTCGGATCAAAGTTTTGGCTATGGTATCCGAGGATATAATTGCAAGAAACTTCGGGCGTTTCAATACGGGTAGTTTCCCCGGGCAAAACTCTTTCGGATCAAAACGGTACGAATAATTGTGGTGCTGGGTATTATCCTCCACATGAAGCTTAAGCTCGACCCTCTGCCAGCAAGAAAGGGCATCCAAGGCACCAGGTATGGATATCGGTATGCCGGCCCCCATTAATATGAAATCTACATTGGCAAGCATTGCACCAAGCAATGATGGCAGGGTTGGAATCTGAATCTTTTCCAAATAGTTGATGCCAACCAAACCATGATGTCCTTCTTTGGCCAATAGTACTTCAATAAAATTTGCAATGATCATTAGTTCGATGCGGGACCGTTGCATCTCAATAGCAGGCATTTGAATAGGCTTGAAGGGCTCCTTGGCCGATTTGCCCCCGGGTATAAAATATGTGCTCAAGATACGCTGAGCTATATCAGGCCATGGAAATTTTGTTAATGCCTGCCGTATCTTTCCATCTTGGTCACCCAATTGAAGGCGTCTGGCAATCACAGAATCAATGGCAGCACCTGACACAACGCCTATCTGCCCTTGTTTTGACACAGTCCTGGCAAGACGCCAACTGGAAACCCCGATTCCCATGCCCCCTTGGATAATTTCAGGTAATTTTTTGACTTTATTCATCACTAGATCATTTCTTTGCTTATTTTTTGTATCATTTTATTAGTATCCGATAAGACCTTAAACAATCCCTGTACTCAAGTATTTCACATAGAAAAAGAAAGCATTTTATTTGAAGACTACCAGCAATGCAAATTCAGATCCCATACTTTATCTATCGGGTATTTTGCAGAAAAAAAAATGGATAGGAGAATGAAATGCATTTAGCACCAACCAAACGGGAAAAAATATCCGGTCCGGTGGTGTCACGGGAGGTCCATTTAACTGTTCATACCAAATATTCAAGCTTTTGAACTGTTTGGCCAGAATAAAAACTTCGTTTGCCTTGGATAGGGATAATCTCATCAAGTCAGTTTAATATATTATTCGAATGATTTATATTTAATTAGCCTTTTTTTTGCCTTTTGTAATCCATCAATAATCATATCGATTTCATCTTGTTTAAGGCATGCCTGCAGGTTTTTGCAATTACCCTGCTTGTCAAAATGGGTAATGACAAGAGAGATTGTCCCATCCTTTAATTTAGCTTCTTCCGGGACAACTCCGATACGTAAACATTCCTTTTCATTCCAATCATGAATATTTGAATACTTTAAATCTAATGTTTCAATATCAATCGTATCCTTATTTTTGGTATGTGTTTTTTTCATAATCCATCCTTAGTCAAAATTCAACTGCCCTAGGGTTGAGAGCTTACTAACCTGAACATTTTAGTCCTCACCCTTTAATCCATAATGTTTTTCCATGCATTCAGAACACAGGCCATGTGAAATAGTCGATTCTGAATGATCCTGTATATATTGATCAATAGGGACCCAGCTATTGTTAAATCTCACCCTTTTACAAAATACACAAACATGAACAAATTTTTCCAAATATTTTATTCTCTCCAGACATCGCCATGATAGAAATATTGTGAGAGCACACAAAACAAGGACCAGACTCGTTTCCACAATACTCTCGATCCAGTTGACCGGTGTCCTCACGGCGCCAAACAAATAATGAGGAAAATCATAAATTTCATTTATCCATAATAAAGTGACAACAATCCCAAATCCGACTAATTCATATACAATAATAATTTTTTTTGCAGTTTTTTTAGCTAATAATTCATTTTTCATTTTATGCCTTTTTAATATTTGCCTAAGTTACAACCTCTTTTTATCATGAATTACTTAATAATAAAATTGCAATCTGTTTTGATTTATTTTGCCAAGATAATTTAGATATGGCCATTCGCTATCAAAATCATACGTCTTCCAGGAATGCCCTATAGGCTCTGTATGTCATATAAATATCAGCTTTACTTATGATTTCAAAAGGAGAGTGCATCCCTAAGACCGGCACTCCCGCATCGATCACATCCATCCCATACCAGGCCATAAATTTTGCCACAGTCCCACCACCCCCTTCATCCACCTTCCCGATTTCACCGGTTTGCCATGTAATATTTTTTTCATTGAATACTCTACGAATCTTTGCGACAAATTCGGCATTGGCATCATTTGATCCATATTTGCCGCCGGATCCTGTATATTTTGTGATACAGATCCCCTCTCCTATCTTGGCGGCATTTCTCTTGTCAAAAAGGTTTTGCCAATCAGGGTTTACTGCTGAATTGACATCTGCTGAAATACATTTAGAATGCGCCAAAGCCAGACGGAGGATGCCTTCATCATTGATCCCCTTTATTCTTAGAAGATTGGCAATGACATACTCAATAAACCTGGAATGAGAACCAGTGTTTCCATCACTGCCAATTTCCTCTTTGTCCATAAAAAGGCAGAGGATGTTCTTTTCCGATGGGTCCATATCACCGATGGCACACATTGCAGCATATGCACAGGATTTATCATCATGCCCGTAACCACCGATCATACTCCGATCCAATCCCAGATCACTAGCCTTTTCAGCGGGTACCGCCTCCAATTCGGCACTCATAAAATCCTCTTCAGTGACGCCATATTTTTGATATAAAAGATCGAGCAAGGCCAATTTGAACCGTTGATCAGCATCTTTATCCTGATGAAAGGGGATCGATCCGGCAATAATATTCAAATTTTCACCTTCAACGGCTTCATCAGCCTTTTTGGTGGCTTGTGATTTTCTCCAAAGGTGGACTAAGAGATCCGATACGGCAAATACCGGATCATTCTCCTCCTCACCTAGTCTCAAAACAATCTCCGATCCGTCAGTTTTGATAACTTTGCCGTGAAGTGCCAAAGGGCGATTTACCCATTGATACTTCTTGATTCCACCATAATAATGTGTTTTTAAAAGACCAAGATTGACATCTTCATATAGGGGATTCTGCTTGAGATCCAGGCGGGGCGAATCAATATGGGAAACAATGATATTAAGTCCTTCCACCATGGGTTTCTGGCCTAAAATGGCCAGTGCAACAATCTTGCTGCGATAAATAAAGCATATCTTATCCCCGACAGGATTCTCGTCCATGGAATGGAAGCCTTTTTGCTTAGCAAAATTTACAATTTCCAAAGCTGCTTCTCTTTCAGTCTTTCCCCGATTCAAAAAATTCTTATATCCTTCAGCAAAAGACATGATTTTTTCTTTTTCATCTTCTTTCAATAGATCCCAGACAATTTTGGGGGTTCGAAAGAGCTTCTCCTTTAATTTTTTTGTTTCATTGTTCGAATTGCCTGTGTTGTCAAACAACATTATTGATCCTCCCAAGATAGGTTCATCGCAGTAAAGGTTCTGCTCTTATAAATCCTGAAACCATTTTGGCATGACATCTTATGTTAATACATCAAATAGGGTATTTACAAATGCTAATACTGATAAACTCATAAAAAAGGCTTTGAGAACTGTATCTGGAATTTTTCTGATCATTTGAAATAGACAATTTAGAATGGTGAATGCCAGGATCAAGGAATGAGAAGTTAATTTTCTTCGATTACCCTGGGCACACGAAAAAAACCATTTTTTCGATCGGGTGCATTGGCCAGTGCTTCCTCCATTGGCAACGAAGGTTTTACCTTATCCAGGCGAAAGATATTTTTGATCGGCAGGACATGGGATGTGGGATCAACATGGACCGTATCCAATTGATTGAGTTTATCCATATAGGATAGAATACTGTCTAACTGTCTGGTAAAGATCTTCTTTTCTTCGTCGTTCAATTCGAGGTTGGCTAGACGGGCCACATACTCGACCTGATCTTTACTGATTTTCATAATCCGATCCAAATCATTATATTTTAAAATATTAGCAAAGATTATTTAAGACATCACCTGTAATTTGGCATATTTTGCCATCAATTTTTTCTTATGGCCCCTAAAATCAACATACAACTTCATTTTATCATCGCGTCCTTCGATTTGCAATATTTTCCCTATACCCCAGTTAGGATGTACCACCTTCCCTCCGATTGTAAAACCCCCTGCGGCCTTAACATATGTTTTTGCTCGTTTTACAGATCCGGAAGGATTTTTCACAAATTTGGTGGTTGGTCCATGATCCTTAAAGGTGCCTCCGGGATGAAAACTACTCACGTCATTAGACTCAGGCATCCCTAACCGAAAACAATTGAAAGGGATGTCATTTAAAAAAATTGATGGGCCATTATGCTGCGTAAATCCAAATATATTTCTCTCATACGCATTACTCAAAAACAACATCTTTTTGGCGCGTGTCATGCCCACATAACATAGTCTGCGTTCCTCTTCCAACTCTTCTTCTGAATTCAAGGATCTTGAATGTGGAAATATGCCCTGTTCCATACCTGTAATAAAAACAATGGGGAATTCCAGACCTTTCGCACTATGGAGTGTCATCAGTGTAACTGCAGCGCCGTTTTGTTTATATGAATCGATATCCGTGAGCAGTGCCACATGATCCAGAAACGCAGAAAGTGATTTTTCGCCAAATTGTAGTTCAAAATCCTGAGTGGCGGAAATAAGCTCCTTGACATTCTCAACCCTTTGATTCTCCGACTCACCCTGTTCCTTCTCCAGATATATGATATATTTTGTTTTATCCAAAAAATACTGAAGAAGTAAAGTCACAGTACTCTTGGATGCCAATTTTATCATCTCTTCAAGGAAAGAATGAAAGGTTTCAAGCCTTTTTTGGATATGTGCGGGAAATATCTCCTCTTCTATTGCCTTTCCAATGGCATCAAAGACTGAAAAACGGCTTTTATTGGCAAGATTTACCAATTTCTCGATGGTCCCTTTTCCGATTCCTCTGGGAGGGACGTTCATAATACGGATCAGGCTTATGTCATCCTCAGGATTATTGATGACCTTCAGATAGGCCAGACAATCCTTGATCTCCTTCCTATCATAAAACTTCGTACCTCCCACAATGCGATAAAAAATCTCCTGCTGTCTGAGGCCATCTTCCAGAACCCGGGACTGTGCGTTGACACGATAGAGGATGCAAAAGTCTCCCAGATTCATATTTAGTGTCTTCTGAAGGCCTTTAATTGTTTTACATATGAAAAAGGCCTCCTGATGTTCATCAGCAGCCTTGTATATGGTTACTGGCTCTCCGATTTCATTTTCTGTCCATAGTTTTTTCCCTTTTCGATGTCGATTTTTGGAAATCACAGATTCGGCGACCTTGAGTATCTTTTGGGTCGATCTGTAATTTTGTTCCAAACGAATAAGCCGGGCACCAGGATAACGTTTTTCAAAATGAAGGATGTTTTTTACCTGTGCACCACGCCATCGATATATGGATTGGTCGTCGTCGCCAACCACACAGAGATTCTGATGATTGACAGCAAGTAAATCCAGGATTGTGGATTGGGCCAGATTGGTATCCTGGTATTCATCGACAAGGATAAACAGCCAACGCTCTTGATATCTTTTCAGGATATCGGGCCTTGTTTTGAAAAGTTTTACTGTCATCCCAAGAAGATCGTCGAAGTCCAAGGCATTGTTTTTTCTCAATGCATTTTCGTATAGGGCATAAAACTCTGATACCCGCATTTCGAAAATGTTCCTGGCCCTTTCCCGATAATCACCGAGAGATACAAGATCATTCTTGGCCCTACTGATCGCTCCGAGAACTGATCTGGGATTAAGGACCTTCACATCCATATTTACCTCTTTAAAGCACTTCTTCATGAGTTTCATTTGATCATCTTCGTCAAAGATTGCAAAACTATTTGAAATATCCAAATGGTGAATATCATGCCTCAAAATTCTAAGACAGGTCGAGTGAAAGGTATTGATCCACATCCTTCCGGCATTTTCTCCAATCAGTTTGGTAACCCTTGATTTCATCTCGTTTGCAGCTTTGTTTGTGAAGGTTACAGCCAAAATCTGACTCGGTGAAATACCATACTCATGAATCAGGTGGCAAATACGATATGTAATGACCCTTGTTTTCCCGGAGCCTGCACCAGCGAGGACGAGAAGAGGACCTTCCGAGTGAGACACTGCATCCCACTGGGATTGTGTTAGGGATGACTTATAATGGCATTCTTTTTCTAACATGAATTAATCTTTAAGAGTAATCTTATCAATCCTTATCGCTATTTGGCCTAACGGATTGATCAAGATAGAATGGGTTTCAAGAACTCACTTCTCAGAAAAAAGACATAATTTGATACCATATTTCCATTTCATTGTAAAGTTGCCCTGGATACTTCTCTTGACTAAGACTGATTTATTTGAATAGAATATAGGGCCTGAATATTTGCATGGGACTGATGATCAGAGAAATGTATCCTCGTATCTAATTTATATCATTATTTTCGATTTGGATTTTTCATGAGACTTAGGAAATATAGCTTTTGTTTTCTGATTTTTTTCTGGATCATCTTCTATAGCATCCCAGCTTTAGCTAAAAATCTTCAAAGACATCCTCCACAGCTTCTTTCCAATCAAATTATCATTATGGGTCTTCTCCTGCTTCTTGGATTCGGAGGGGGTAAAATTATACAGTTCCTGAAATTGCCTTCAGTAACGGGATATGTCCTGATAGGAATATTGTTAGGGGTTTCAGCATTAAATATCATTCATATCGAGATATTAGAAAACCTCAGATTCATAGAGGTTCTTGGACTCAGCCTGGTTGCATTGATCATCGGAGGTGATCTCCATCTTAAAAAACTAAAAAATTTGGGTAAGATGGTGGTGATTATTACCATAACTCAGGTTATGTGTGCTTTTATTTTTGTCAGTATCACTGTGGGAATATTTCTGCGTCTGCCATGGTCTGTTGCGATCATACTGGGTGCAATCAGTTCGGCCACTGCACCGGCAGCCACTGTCGCCGTAATCCATGAATATAAAGCGCGGGGGCCTCTGACAGACACCTTGATGGCCATTGTGGCATTAGACGATGCAGTTTGCGTCATCCTCTTTTCCATAGTGATGGCCGCAGCCAAATTGATGTTAGGTTCGGGTACCCTCTCTCCGACCCATTTTTTGCTCCCGCTCTGGCATATTCTGGGCTCCTTTCTTGTTGGATGCATTCTGGGCATTGTCACAATTAATCTCATGAAATGGATCAAAGACAGGCATGATCTGGTTGTGATCATTGTGGGATTTGCTTTCCTTTTTGGCGAAATGGTCGAACATTTTCACATGTCCGCATTGCTGATGAATATGATGTATGGTTTCATCCTGGTCAATTTTTCCACGAATCCAAGGATTTTCAGTTATCTCATAGATATCGAACTACCGATCTTTATCTGTTTTTTTACCATTGCAGGGGCCAGTCTGAATATAAAAGTCCTTCTCAATAATTGGATACCTGCGGTCTTATTTATTATTGCAAGGGCAGTTGGCAAGGTATCAGGGGTGTATATGGGAGGGATCTTCTCCAAAGCCCCCAAATTCATCAAAAAATATTTAGGTTTTGGTATGCTCCCTCAAGCCGGTGTGGCAATTGCTCTTGTCTTGGCAGTACAAACGGAATTCCCCGGTATCGCTAGTTTGATTACTGCCTTGGTCCTTGCGGCAGTGGCCGTAAACGAAGTCATAGGACCATTGGGGACAAAATATGCGCTCATAAAATCAGGAGAAACAAACAAGTTATTGCATTCTGATGGCATCACCGCAAAGGATTGATATGTTTTTTCACTTTTTATTGACATACTTTTCCCTTTTATATATAATTTTTCGCATTACTGAGGATGCTCCTTTCTATTACAGTTATAAATATAATAAATTCAATCCATTTTAAGGAAACAATCATGGGTATCGAGCAAAAAATAAAAAAGATAAAGGAGGCTGAAGAGACCTTCGAACAGATGATCCATAAGGCCAGAATGGATGCAGAAAAGTTATTAGAGGCGGCGCAAAAGGAGGCGCAACAAAGACTGCAACTTGAAATCAACACAGCACAAAGAGAGGCACAGGAATTTCTATTAAGGGCGGAGAAGGAGACCCAGGAGAAAGTGAATCAAATCGAACTCAAAATCAATCAGGACGTCAAAGGAATGCAGTCTGAAATGGAGAGGAAGCGGGAACAGGCAACAAAGTTGATTCAGGATAGAATAGTAGGTCTGGATGTCAGTTGAAACAATAAAAAAAATCGAAATCATTGCACTCACAAGGATCAAAGCCGAGCTTCTGGATATATTACAGCATCATGGTATTCTCCATATAACCAATATCACGGATGTTTTATCTGAAGCCTCTCCTTTTACTGAGCCGAGCGATCTAACTGCATCATCCGAAGATGCCGGTTTGTTGGGCCAGATAGAATACGTCATTAATTATCTCAAACGATTTGATACGGATCAAAAGGGATTCTTGGAGTCACTCAAAGCAGGTCCCATTAAAATATCCAGCAATGAGATCCAATCCCTCCTTTCAGAATTTGATCTGGAAGATATCATCAGGCGCTGTAAAGAAATTGATCAGACTGCCCAGAATCTTGAAACAGAAAAGCATTCATTGAAAGGGAAACTGTTGGATCTTGAGAATTGGGCAGATCTGGATATGCCATTGAAAGATCTATCTGAAGGCACAAAGTTCCTGGATTTTTATCCCCTTTTGATTTCATCGGATCAGGTGGATCTCTTTAAAGATGCATTGGAGTCTGCATGTTCATCCGTAGCAATCTATGAAATCCAGGATATGAGGACATACAAATCCATCCTTGTGATGGCCCTTAAAGCGGATAGCGCCCATGTGGAAGAAGAAATCACTCATTACGAAGCCCAGGTGGTGAGTTTGCCTTCATCGGATCAAACTGCCGAACAATTGAACAAACATTATAAGAACCGGCTCGCAGAGATAGAGGAGGAAAAATTTGTACTTGATGAAAAGGGCGAGAGTCTTCTTTCTGAGATGGATAAGCTAAAGATTTTGTTCGATCATTTCCAGAACAAGAAATTGAAGAGAGAGATCAACGGGCGTTTCGCCTTTACGGATCAGACATTTATCATCACCGGCTGGATCAGGGAAAGGGATATGGTTGCACTCAAACAAGGCATCAGCCATCTCAATGAAGCAGTGGATATGGAAATTCTGGATCCTGAAAAGGATGAGACACCTCCGGTGGCTTTGACCAATAATCGGTTTTCATCATCATTCGAGCTTGTCACAAAGCTTTACGATCTTCCCCATTATCGGGAACTGGATCCGACCCCGGTTTTGGCCCCTTTCTTTTTTTTGTTTTTCGGCATCTGCCTGACAGATCTTGGTTATGGGCTTTTGCTTGCCGGCGTGGCCTTTTGGGGACTCAAGCGACTCTATTTGGATGAAGGAAAAAGGAAACTTTTGCAGCTATTTTTTCTATGCGGTATATCAACCATTATATGTGGTGCCTTGGCCGGCAGTTGGTTTGGGGATATATTCAACTATTTGCCGGCCTGGCTCGGTTTTTTGAGATCCACCAGAGAGGCCCTTACAGTGATCGATCCGATCAAGGAGCCCCTGATCTTTCTCATCATTGCCCTGGCCCTCGGATTTATCCAGGTGATCACTGGCATATGTGTACAGATGTATAAGGATATAAAGGCCAATGATCATTATGCAGCCTTTCTGCTGCGCATACCCTGGGTGGTTCTCCTGACCAGCCTGATTTTACTCATAGTACTTAAAAGTATCAATGATCTGCCTGCATATCTTATTCAAGTCGTTAAGTGGTTTGCCATTGTCAGCACGATCATTATATGTCTTTGCGAGGGGAGAAGGGAAAACAATATATTTAAACGCCTCGGAACAGGTCTGATTGCTCTTTATGGCATTGTTGGCTATTACGCTGATATGCTCTCGTATTGTCGTCTTCTGGCCCTTGGCCTTGCCACGGCAGTGATTGCCAATGTAGTCAATCAAATGGCCATTTTATCGAAGGGGATTCCTTATGTAGGTATTGTATTTATGGCGGTGATCCTTGTGGGAGGCCATATATTCAATCTTATCATTAATTGCCTGGGTGCCTTTGTACATACGAGCAGGCTTCAGTTCGTCGAATTCTTCACAAAGTTTTTCGAAGGCGGTGGAAAGCCTTTTATACCATTTTCACGTCAGAATAAGTATAGTTATGTTGAGTAATTTTTATAACATTCTGTTTCTTAAGGGGGTAAACCTATGGATTGGGGATTTGTATTAGCTATAGCAGGAGCTGCATGTGCAGTTGTTCTGGCAGGTTTTGGCTCGAGTATTGGTATAGGTATCGCAGGTCAGGCCAGTGATGGATTATTGAGCGAAGAACCGGAAAAGTTTGGTAATATATTGATCCTGGCCGTACTTCCCGGCACGCAGGGGATTTATGGCTTCGTGGCTGCATTTATTGTCATGTTGAGGGTTGGTCTTGTAGGTGGCGCAGCCGTAGAACTTACCACCCTCAAGGGCCTACAGATATTGCTTGCCTCTTTGCCCGTTGCCCTTGGTGGTTTTGTATCCGGCATCTATCAGGGCAAGGTCTCTGCAGCAGGTATAGCAGTTGTGGCAAAACAGCCTGCAGATTCAATGAAAGCGGTTATTATGTCAGCACTTGTTGAGACTTATGCTGTCTTGGGACTGCTGATAACCATACTGCTGCTTTTCGGAATTAAGCTCTAATTCGAAAAAGTTATAAATCTATAATGACCTTTTTGATTGATATTGGGGCTGTTTAAAACCATGAGCTTTTCGCTCCATAATTACAAAAACATTTTAATATGGATGTATTGATATGTCTTTAGAGAAAATTATTGATCAAATACAAGCTGAGGCAAAGCAAAAAACCGAACAGATCATGAAAGAGGCAAAAGACAAGGCCGAAGAGATCAAAAAAGAGTTCATAGAAGAGGCCGGAAAAAAGAAAGCCATCATAATTGAAGAGGCAAAAAAAGATGCCCAGGATAGAGAGAAACGGATGCTTCAGATGGCGCAGCTTTCAGGCAGGAAGACAATCCTTGCCGAAAAGCAGAATACACTACATACGTTTTTCTCTGATGTTATGGATCGTCTGGCAGGGCTGAATCCGGATAAATACAGAAAACTGATGAAACATATGCTTCTTAAAGCTGTAAAATCAGGAAATGAAGAGATCATACTCTCTTCCAAGGACAGAAATCTTCTGGATAAAGCCTGGCTTGACAGTGTGAACAAGGCATTGAACTCTGAAAGAAATCTTCCGGGGAGACTCCAGTTTGCTCAGGAGACTAGGGATATTACCGGAGGATTTATATTACGAAACGGACAGGTCGAGATAAACAGCTCATTTGAAGCCCTATTGAAATTCAATCAAAATGCATTGGAATCCGAGGATGCAGATTTTCTCCATTTGAAGAGGTCATGATTAAGATCCCCTGTCATATAATTCCTGATGATACCAGATACGCTTTTGCTGTGGGTAAAATCAGGGCGCTCGAGACCCGTCTTCTGGACAATTCATTCATTTCGAGGCTGATCAAGGCAGGCGAAACCGAAGAAATGCTGAAGATACTCATGGATTCGGAATACAATTTCAGCCTGAACGAAACCGGAGAGGCACCCTTCGAATCTATGATCGATAAGGAGTTGCACCGTATATATATGCTCATTGGATCAATCGATCCTGAACCTGAATGGACAGATCTTTGGCGCTGGAGATATGATGCCCATAATCTCAAGGTGTTATTAAAGGTTGGATTGACTGACGAAAAGGCATTGGAGCATTGTGTTCCCCTCGGTATAATTGACCCAAAACTCCTTCTTCAACAGTTACAGCAGGCTGATTATTCTCAATTACCCGTCTCTTTCAAAGAGGTCATCGATGAGATCCTTTCTGATAAAGATAAGGAACAGCTCCAGGATGGATTTGAGATCGATTTTCTTATCGATCGAGCGCTATTTGAGTATCTTGCTCAAGAAACCAGAAGGAGCAAAAATGAATTCATGATCAATCTGGCCACCATGATGATCGATTTGACCAATCTAAGAACTTTTTTGAGAATGAAGCAGATTAAAATCCCTGGAAACATTTTCAGCAGGTCATTTATTCCGGGTGGATGGATCAAGGAGAAAGCATTTTTCCCCCAAGAGGAAAAATCCCCCTATGAGATTGCATTGGATATCATTGAAAAGACACCTTATACGGACCTCAAACCTGCATTGGATTCAAAAAATCTGGCGGTTCTTGAATCCGCTATGGATAATTTTATTATTGCCTTTCTTCGACAAACAAGGCAAAGGGCCTTTGGGGTTGAGCCTTTGATCGGATATATGATGGCCAAGGAGATGGAGACAAAGAATCTCAGGATTATATATGTATGTAAGGTCAATGACGTTGATGAGGCACGAATAAAGGAAAGACTCAGAGAGACCTATGTCTGAAAAATTGGCGATTATAGGCAATCAGGACAGTATTCTTGGATTTAAAGCATTTGGACTGGACTGTTTTCCAGTTGAAAAATCTTCCGAGGCCTTAGATATTTTAAAGACCCTGATGTTGAAGAAAAAGGAGTACGCAGCAATTTATATGACGGATGATCTGGCCCTTGAGATCGATGCGGAGCTTGAAGAAATCAAAAAAGGGGCTCCATTGCTCCCGGTTCTGGTCATTATCCCTTCACAGAAGGGGAGTTTGGATACGGCAACAATAAAGATCAGGAGAATGGTGGAAAAGGCCCTGGGGATGGATATTTTTAAGGAAGAAAAATAGTTATAATTTTATTTTCTATGACATAAGAGAGGGTATAAATATGGCTGGCAGAATAATCAAGGTATCCGGTCCTCTGGTCGTGGCTGACGGAATGACAGATGGAAAGATGTATGATATGGCGAGAGTCAGTAAAGAACGACTGATTGGTGAGATTGTGGAATTAAAGGGCGATCTTGCCTCGATACAGGTCTATGAGGAGACAGGCGGACTCGGGCCCGGCGATCCGGTCGAGACCACTGGTTTGCCCTTGAGTGTTGAATTGGGCCCGGGGTTGATCGAATCCATCTTTGATGGCATCCAGAGGCCTTTGGATATGATATACGAGAAGATCGGAAACCTCATTACCCGAGGTGTAGACATTCCGGGTCTGGATCGCACAAAAAAATGGAGGTTCGAGGCGTCGGCAAAGCCAGGGCAAAAGGTGATGGAAGGGGATATCCTGGGTACAGTCAAGGAAACCATTCTGGTGGAACATAAAGTGATGGTTCCACCCGGAATCAGTGGTGAGATAATGGAGATCGAATCAGGAACATATACGGTTACCCAGCCCATCGGAAAGATCAAATCCAATGGGAACGTTCAGGACCTAACACTGATGCATAAATGGCCTGTTCGGATACCCCGTCCGTATAAGGAAAAACTGCCTCCCTCTGTGGCCCTTGGTACCGGCCAAAGGGTAATTGATATGTTCTTTCCTGTGGCAAAAGGCGGATCAGCCTGCGTTCCAGGCCCCTTTGGTTCCGGTAAGACAGTCGTACAGCATCAGCTCGCAAAATGGGCGGACGCGGATATCATTGTATATGTCGGTTGTGGCGAGCGCGGGAATGAAATGACAGACGTGCTCATGGAGTTTCCTGAATTAAAAGACCCTCGAAGCGGTGAGCCATTAATCAAGAGGACTGTACTGATTGCCAATACATCCAATATGCCTGTGGCTGCCCGTGAGGCCTCTGTTTATACTGGTATAACCATTGCGGAATATTTCAGGGATATGGGCTATGACGTGGCCCTGATGGCGGATTCTACCTCACGATGGGCCGAGGCATTACGCGAGATGTCGGGTCGATTGGAAGAGATGCCTGGAGAAGAGGGCTATCCTGCCTATCTGGCCACGAAACTAGCGGATTTCTATGAGAGGGCAGGCCGGGTCGTAACCGCTGGCTCGGAAGATCGTCAGGGCTCATTAACAGCGGTTGGTGCTGTGTCTCCTCCGGGTGGAGACCTTTCTGATCCGGTGGTACAAGGCACACTGAAGATTGTTAAGGTCTATTGGGGCCTTGATGACAAACTGGCCTATAAAAGGCATTTTCCTGCCATCAACTGGTTGTTGAGCTATTCCCTGTATCATGATTCCCTGGAAGAGAGTTTTGCAAAGGAGGCCGGTGAAGACTGGAAGCAGAACCGGGTAAAGGCCATGGGACTCCTTCAAAAAGAAGCAGAACTCGAGGAGATTGTGCGACTGGTGGGTAAAGACGCATTATCTGCTGAGGATCAGCTCACACTTGAGATAACAAAATCCATCAGGGAGGATTTTTTACATCAGAATGCCTTTGTGGATGAGGACAGCTATACATCTTTGAAAAAGCAATATTGGATGCTAAGGCTGATCATGAAGATGGAAGTCATTTTCAGAGAGGCCATACACAATGGGGTTGCACTGCAGGATTTAGTCAAACTTCCTATCCTTGAGGATATTGTTCGGATGAAATTGGTGGATGAGAAGGAATTGAAGAAAATGCAGCAATATGAAGAAAATTTGATCAACCAAGTCAATGAACTGAAAAAGGCAGCGAATGCATAACAGGATGAAGGTATAAAACAGGGAGAAGGTCGATGTTCAAAGAATATAAGACCATAGGTGAGATTTATGGCCCCCTGATGTTTGTTAAAAAGGTGGAGGACGTCACCTATGAGGAATTGGTTGAGGTCGAACTGCCGTCAGGGGAGATCAAACTGGGCAAGGTTCTGGAGGTCAATAGGGATGTGGCCATGCTTCAGCTTTTCGGCACATCCACAGGTGTGGATATCTATTCTACCCGGGTCCGTTTTTTGGGAAAAGGGGTTGAGTTGCCCGTTTCCATTGATATGCTTGGAAGGATCTTTGACGGTCTGGGCCGTCCTATCGATGGGGGCCCCAAGATCATTCCCGAAAAGATGGTAGATATCAATGGTTCTCCCATCAATCCCTATGCGCGTGATTATCCATCCGAGTTCATTCAGACAGGGATTTCCGTTATCGATGGACTGAATACCCTGGTAAGGGGACAGAAGCTTCCCATATTCTCCGGTTCAGGTTTGCCTCACAATCAACTTGCCGTCCAAATCGCACGCCAGGCCAAAGTGCTTGGTAAGGAAGAGGAGTTTGCCGTTGTTTTCTGTGCCATGGGCATCACCTTTGAGGAATATGACTATTTCAGGACCGATTTTCAAAAAACGGGTGCCATTGATAAAGCCGTGCTTTTTGTAAATCTTGCCAATGACCCTGCGGGAGAGAGGATTGCCACACCCAGGATGGCACTCACGACAGCAGAATACCTGGCCTTTGAGAAGGGGATGCACGTCCTTGTTATTCTGACGGATATGACCAACTACTGCGAGGCTTTGCGGGAGGTATCCGCAGCCAGAAAGGAAATCCCAGGCAGGCGAGGTTATCCCGGTTATCTTTATACGGACCTTTCAACCATATATGAAAGGGCAGGGAGGATCAAGGGACTAAAGGGTTCCATTACCCAGATCCCCATCCTGACAATGCCGGAAGACGATAAGACACATCCGATTCCTGACCTGACAGGGTATATCACGGAAGGCCAGATCATTCTGGGCAGGGCCATGCACAGGAAAGGAATCTATCCGCCGATTGATGTGCTTCCCTGCCTTTCCCGTTTGAGGGATAAGGGAATGGGGGAAGGAAAGACAAGGGCGGATCATCCCGGATGGTCAAATCAGCTTTTTGCTGCCTACGCCAGAGGAAAAGAGGCAGCAGAGCTTGCGGTAATCCTGGGTGAAGCGGCTTTGAGTGAAACGGATAAGGTCTTTCTGGAATTTGCAAATGAATTTGAGGATCGATTCGTCAGGCAGGGGGCCTATGAGGACCGCAGCTTAGAGAGGACCCTGACTATCGGTTGGGAACTTTTGGCCATGCTTCCAAGGGCTGAACTGAAGCGGGTCAAGGATCAATATATTGATCAATATATACCCAAGAAAGAAAAAAAGGAAGAGGTTGCCGTTTAGAAATGAAGCTTGAAATCAATGCCACACGAATGGAACTTTTGCGCCTGAAAAAGCGTATCGTTATTGCACGGCGCGGGCACAAACTCCTTAAGGATAAGCAGGATGAATTGATGCGGAGATTCCTGGAGATGATCAAGGGTTACAGGAACCTAAGGCAGGATGTGGAAGGTAAACTTGCCAATGCATTTCAATCCTTTGTCTTTTCCAGGGCTGTTACGAGAAAGGAATATCTGGAGGAATCCTTTTTGGGACTGAAGACTACTCTGGAAGTGGAACTCTCTTCATTTTCCATCATGAATATCAAGGCCCCACAATTGGAATTGAAGTCTATGCCGGATGTTTATACGTACGGATTTTCCGATACCCCTGCGGACCTGGATCGGTCATTATTCCTTTTATCAGAGGTCCTTCCGCTTATGATTCAACTGGCTCAGACAGAGAAGAGCATTGAACTCCTGGCAGAAGAGATCGAAAAAACAAGACGCAGGGTCAATGCATTGGAGTATGTCCTTATTCCCAACCTTCAAGATACCATAAAACATATCACGATGCGGCTTGCCGAAATGGAAAGATCGACCCTCACCCGTCTGATGAAGGTCAAAGACATCGTCCGGGCACACTAACAATCATTAATTTCAGCCTATTTTCTCTTTGAACGGCTTGACAACGGATAAGTAATTGGCGTATTATTTAGTTGATAGATCATAGATTATCAAGGATTTAATACTAAGTTGCAATAAAAAGAAGACTCTCATTGCGAAAAACTCAAGTGGCAAAGCAATCCGGAAAAAGGATCGCTTCATTCCCCCTTTTTATAATCGGGAGCCCAGGTTCACCGCAATGGCTCAATATAGAATGGAATATAAATTAGTATCAGACAAAAAAATGAAAATAAAAGGCATGATAGGGGATTAGGGCCTTTAAGAAAGAGGAGATTATAGCATGGCAGACGAAGCTGCAGTAAAGGTCACGGATGAAGATTTTGAAAATGAGGTGATAAAATCCGATATGCCTGTATTAGTCGATTTTTGGGCCTCCTGGTGCGGACCATGTAAGATGATCGGCCCTGTAGTTGAGGAGTTGGCGAAAGAATATGCAGGACGAATAAAAATCACCAAAATGAATGTGGATGAAAACATGGAAACCCCTAATAACTATAGCGTTCGCAGCATTCCAACCCTCATCCTTTTCAAGGAAGGCAATGAAATGGATCGAATGGTTGGCGTTGTTCCGAAATCAACCCTTGAAGAGATGATCAAGAAGGCATTTTAATAATTCTTAAAATTCTGATTAAAGCCGGCAGATTTTGATATAAAAACAGACCTCAAGCTAAACCAGTGAGGTCTGTTTCTTTTATATGGAGGCGAAATGACAGAAAAGCTCAGGACATATACCCCTTCCAATACCGAAAAAAAATGGCAAAAACTTTGGTCAGAGCAAGGTAAATACCGCGTTAGTGAAGACAACCATAAAAAGAAATATTATCTGCTCGAGATGTTCCCCTATCCCTCAGGAAAGATTCATATGGGACATGTACGCAATTATTCCATCGGCGATCTGATGGCTCGTTTCAGAATGATGCAGGGATATAATGTTCTTCATCCCATGGGATGGGATGCCTTTGGGCTTCCAGCCGAAAATGCTGCTATTAAGCATGGTATTCATCCTGCCAAATGGACGGAGGAGAATATCAATGCCATGAAAAAACAACTCAAAAGGATGGGGTACAGTTATGACTGGGATCGCGAAGTCTCAACATGCGATGAAATCTATGCCAAATGGGAGCAATGGCTCTTTTTAAAGATGTTTGAGCGTGGCATTGCCTATAAAAAAGAGGCCCCGGTAAACTGGTGCTCCAAATGCCAGACCGTGCTTGCCAATGAACAGGTGGAAAACGGCCGCTGCTGGCGGTGTGATACACTGGTTACACCAAAGAAATTCAATCAATGGTTTTTGAGGATAACGGATTATGCCGATGCCCTTCTTGAGGGCTGTGAGATATTGACAGGCTGGCCTGAAAAGGTCGTGACCATGCAGAGAAACTGGATCGGAAAGAGCTACGGCCTGGAGATCGATTTTCCAATCTCAGATGGGGAAGGGGCACTAAAGGTCTTCACAACCAGGCAGGACACGATATATGGTGCGACCTTCATGTCCATAGCCCCGGAACATCCTTTGGCGGATGTTTTGAGCCGAGGCACGCCCCAGGAAGAAGCAGTAAAGGCATTTGTGGAACGCGTCTCCATGCAGGATAAAACCGTAAGATCATCTGAGGATGTGGTTAAAGAGGGCATATTCACAGGCTCATATTGTATGAATCCTATGACCAAACTAAAAATACCCATTTTTGTAGCCAATTTTGTCTTGATGGATTATGGCACGGGTGCCATTATGGCTGTCCCCACCCATGATCAAAGGGATTTTGAGTTTGCCAAAAAGTACGACATCCCACTTAAAGTGGTGATTCAGCCTCCTGATACCCATATCAAAGAAGATGAAATGTCCGAAGCCTTTATCGGGGATGGCATCATGGTCAATTCTCCCCCCTTTGACGGACTCACCAATAAAGAGGCCATGGACCGAATTGCGGATTATATGGAGGAGAAGGGGATTGCCCGCAGGACAATCAACTACAGACTTCGCGATTGGGGAATTTCCAGACAGCGGTATTGGGGTAACCCTATTCCCATAATATATTGCTCCGAATGCGGTGTCGTGCCTGTACCCTATGAAGACCTTCCTGTAAAATTACCCAGAAATATCAAGTTCCCACCGGATGGCAAATCTCCCCTGCCGGATCTGCCCGAGTTTGTAAACTGTGCTTGTCCCAAATGCGGTAAACAGGGAAAACGCGAAACCGACACTATGGATACCTTTGTTGAGTCATCGTGGTATTTTGAGCGGTATGCCTCACCCGCATGGGATCATTCACCTTTCGACTCCAATGCGGTAGGGTATTGGATGCCGGTGGATCAATATATCGGCGGGATCGAACACGCCGTTCTTCATCTTCTCTATGCCCGGTTTTTTACCCGTATTTTAAAGGATCTTGGACTTGTGACATTTGAGGAACCCTTCATGAATCTTTTAACCCAGGGGATGGTCATCAAGGATGGCGCCAAGATGTCCAAATCAAAAGGAAATGTGGTGGACCCGGATGAAATGATTAGAAAATATGGTGCTGATACGGTCCGCCTTTTCTTTCTGTTCGCTGCACCTCCCGATAAGGACCTCGACTGGAGCGAACAAGGGGTCGAGGGATGTTACCGGTTTCTCGGAAGATGCTGGAGACTGGTTCTAGGGATCATGAATACTTTAAAATCAAGATCCGATATGCAGAAACTCTTTATGGATGTAAAAGGACCGCTGAATCCCACGGATTGGACCAAAAGAGTTCGGCAAATGACCCACCGGACGATCAAAAAGGTGACTGTAGATATCGAGGAACGGCTCCACTTCAACACAGCCATAAGCAGTATCATGGAGATGGTTAATGAACTCTATGCCATGGATATTCCAAAGACCCTGAACGTGCTCTCCAAAGAAAAATCCATAGTGAAGACGGGCGAGATTTTTGCCGTCAGAGAGGCATTAAAATCCCTTATTCTTTGTCTTTCTCCCTTCGTACCCCATATTGCAGAGGAGATGTGGGAAGTGATCGGAGAAGGTTTCTCCGTTTTTGATCATCCTTGGCCTGATTTTGATCCGCAGGTGGCCCAAACAGAGGAGATCACAGTGGTGATCCAGGTGAATGGAAAGGTGCGAAGCCGATTGACCCTACCGGCGGATATAACAGATGAAGATATCAAACAGTCAGCACTGGATGATTCCAGGATCAGGGAATGGATAGCACATAAAACAGTCAGGAAGATTATTCTGGTTAAAAATAAGCTCGTCAATATAGTAGTGGGTTCGTAAAAAGTCATTTCGGTGCTTAAGGGTGGATGGATTCGTAAAAAGTCATCTCGGCATGGCCTTTTTTATAGGCCCATAAAAGGATCTCGTAAAAAGTCATTTCGGTGCTTAAGGGAATTTTTTTAAGGCTCTAACGCTTTGCTTTGCTGAATTTGTCG
>JBLIRM010000210.1:0-6251 GCA_049472295.1 bacterium
TTATGGATACCCCGCTGCTTGCGGCGGGGTAGTTCATTGGGATTCCAAATAAGGCCTTGCCTCTTTCCGAGGCAGGGCCTTTTATGAATATGTGAGTTTGTCTATCTCCTCAACTGTTAAAGGCATTGTCACATGGATGAACCTGTTTTTGGACAGGTCTATGACCTTTTTTTCCTTTAAATAGTTACCCTTCTGATCGATGTGAATCTCAATCAAAGGGTGCATGCTGCTTCCCTTGTTGACCCCGACAACCTTGCCGATCTCACGTGAGGAAAGCTGCACCCAACTCCCTTTTGGAAAGAAGCTGATTTCCTTGATAAGTAATTTGATGAGCTGCTGGTCAAAAAGGGAATCGCTGTGGACGATCTCAGTCAAGGTGGTCACAGGTAACATTGCATTTCTGTAGGAGGGTGGATGTGTTATGGCATCATACACATCCGCCAACCGGATGATTTCATCCATTTCATTATCCGGCCTTATTTCATCTGATAAATCCTCGGGATATCCCATATCCTTCCTCGCATGAGTGATGGCCAGATAACCGAGATTTCTGACGCGCTCTCTATCAAAACCTAGCCTCAGAGCGAGTCTGACGGATATAAGGCATACATTCAACGAATGGGCGAAAATATAGTCCTCATCAGACCTATGATTGTTAATGGTTAAAAAGAGTTCATTGTCCGAATCTAACTCTTGAATGATCAGATCTATCAACTCAATCATGGTTGCCCTTAAATTGTTTTTGTCCGTATAATATGAGAGTACCATAATACTTGCCAATAATTCGTGATATATATTTTCAATCCTTTGGGAGTTTTGATTGGACATGTCTTTACCCGGCAAATTTTGTTTTTTCATTGATTCAGAAACCTCTCCAGCCTGGCAATCAGCTCATTCATTTGTGGTGTTTTTCTCACATAATCCACAGCGCCCAGATTTCGGGCCACGATTTCGTCCTCGCTTTCCTTTACTGCTGTGCACATGATGATAGGAATAGACCTTGTGTCCTCGTGGCTCCGCAATTTTAGAATAGTTGCGATACCATCCAGCTCAGGCATCATCACATCCATGATGATGATATCCGGGGAAAATTCCTTGGCCTTTTCAATGCATTCCTTCCCGTTTGATGCCTGCACCACGTTGTATTTTCTGTCCGACAAAATCTTTTTAAGCAGAGAGAGCATATCCTCGTCATCATCTACCACTAAGACTTTATGTTTTTTTCCGAAAAACATTTTGATACCTCTGAGCTAAATGGTTTATATTAAATTTATCGTACAAAAGAGATTTATTGTTTAAATTGCGCTTAAGGCCAAAGAACAAGATATTTTGATGTTTATTTTGAGAATTGGAGAGAGAGAGTATTTATGGCTTTGTCAAAAAGCGATCTAAATAGAAATCGTGATGGAAAAACAGGATGTGGTTATATGTTAAAATTATACCAACCCGTTTCGGTTTTTATCCCATGGGGCTTCAATATGTGATGAAGAATGCATCTGGCCTGTCAAAACTGCTTTTGAATGTGAGATTCTATTTATCCCTTATATTATATTATCCCGACAGGATCAAGACGCAAAAAGAATCCTTTTGATGTCATGTTTCCATTTTTTTGATCTCAAATCACTTTTGAGTTCATTCATTCTTTTCCTGGCGGCCCTTTCTCCTTCCAGAATGCAATCATCGATCCTTTTAAACTCTGCCCAATTAATGGATTCAACCTCGGGTCTGATAATGAAGTCCGCCCCTTTCAAACGCTTTGTTTTTAATACAGACCGGGTTATGGCATCGGCCCGAAAAACGATATCCAGGGAATTGATATACTTTTTTGATGACTCGAGCTCAGATCCTACATCTATGCCAATGACGTAGTCCGCACCCATATCATAGGCATCTTCTACAGGCACCTCCCTTGTCCAGCCGCCATCGATACACATTCTGTCCTCAATCTTTATGGGGGGCAATATCCCGGGTATGGCCGAACTTGCCATCACTGCCTTTTTAATGGAGCCCTCTGTGATCAATAATTCTTCGCATGTGTTTATATCCAGGGCTGTGATGCCCAATTTTAACTTGGTGTCTGACATGTCCGCTTCATCCAGGAGATAACCTATATTCTTTTCAAAGGTCTCTTCTGAAATGAAAGATAATCTGGTCATGGCCATTCCGTAAAATATCCTTTTTTTAATAAAGTTTGAGAATTTATAGAATATGCCTTCACCTTCTGAAGAAGCCTTTTCGCTCCTGGAAATGAAATCGAATTTTGCCTTTTTGAATGCTTCGCTGTTCAGATATTCCCGGATCCGGTTGATTAAGGAATCCGCATGAGGTTCCAAGGCATACATGGCACCCATGATTGCACCCATACTGCTTCCGGTGATCAGATCAATATGGATCCCTTCTGATTCAAAGACCTTCAATACTCCAATATGAGCCAACCCTCTTGCCGCACCTCCGCCAAGGGCCAATCCTGTTTTGAATCTTCTGCTCAAGCCTTCCCCCTCAATAGATTAATCCCCTTTCATACATGTTTTGCTTTGCAATGATCCTTGTTATAGCAAAAAAGAATAAAAATATAAATAGCACTGACAACGTGCATCTTTTATTATTGTTTAAAATTTAATATAAACTGATAAATAAAGATGGAGGAAATCGATCGGGTTTCATCATGATCAAAAATGATAAGGTCCTTTTGTATTTCAAACCGGAAAGGTAAAGGAGGGAAAATGGTCAAAAAACGGATTGGGATATTGACGGGTGGAGGAGACTGCCCGGGCTTGAATGCGGTTATCCGGGGGGTGACAAAAACAGCCATTCTCAGATATGGTATGGAAGTGGTGGGGTTTTATGATGGTTTTGAAGGGCTGATTGAAAATCGCTTTGAATTTTTGACTTACAAAGCAGTATCCGATATCCTGACCCGGGGTGGAACCATTCTCGGAACCAGTAATAAGGCCGATCCTTTTGCATACGTGGTTTCAGAGAATGATCGGAAGAGCGTGAGGGATGTTTCCGATGAAGCAATACATCATTATCATGAGTTGGGTTTAGAAGGATTGATTACGGTGGGCGGAGACGGCACCATGACAGTTGCCGGCAGGCTGGCAGAAAAAGGCGTAAATATCATCGGCATACCCAAGACCATAGACAAGGACCTGGTTGAGACCGACACGACCTTTGGTTTTGATACGGCACGGCAGATTGCCACGGAAGGGATTGACCGTCTGCATTCCACAGCGCAGTCGCACCACCGGGTCATGCTTGTGGAGGTCATGGGACGAAATGCAGGCTGGCTGGCAATGGAGGCAGGATTGGCAGGTGGTGGTGATATCATCTTGATCCCTGAACTACCTTATCAGATGGATGAGATTATACGGGTCGTCAAAAAAAGGGCCGGTTTTGGCAAGCGCTTCAGTATTATTGTCGTGGCTGAAGGTGCAAGACCTGAAGGTGGCGAACCCGTAATCAAAAGGATTGTAGCAGACAGCCCTGAGCAGATACGGTTGGGGGGCGTCAGCCACTTGATTGCCAGGGAGATCGAAAAGATTACGGATATTGAATGTCGGGTCACAATTTTAGGACATCTGCAGCGCGGGGGGACACCCTCATCTCTGGATCGCCTTTTAGCCACCAGATTTGCAGTCTCAGCCATGAATATGGCGGTTAAAAAAGAGTATAATCGAATGGTCAGCCTTAGAGGGAATGAGATCGGATCTGTCCCTATTGATGAGGTCGTTGGAAAACAGAAGCTGGTCCCTCAGGATTCACCCCTTATTGAAGCCGGACTTTGTGTGGGAACGAGCTTCGGTGTGAAAAAGGGAGAGGTTTTTCATTTGATTGACAAGTAATAGTGCCGTTGGATATAGTCGGGTTGATGAAATGAAAGCTATGTTTGGATTGAAAGGTTCTCAATAGAGGAGGAGAAGTAATGGCTGTAGAGAAGGTCGGAGAAAAGTATCGTTGTGATGTGTGTGGTAATGAAGTGACGGTAACAAAGGCCGGTGGGGGAGAACTGGTCTGTTGCGGGCAACCAATGGAAAAGATTGCCGGATAATCAGCGGTTTTTATCCATTCTGGCCCTGTAATGGATTATCAACGATCTGCCAGGGGAGGGTGGTGAGGTCCTGCAGTACACAGCCTGACCAGTCCATGAATCCCTGATGCTCTTTGGGCTGAAGGATGATGATCTGGCACCATCTTCTGTTTATATTGGTAATATCCGGTGGGGATTTCCTGAGGGCCTCGAGTAAAGGTTTGTCCCTTTCATACACGTCGTTGCGAAAATGGATTGTCCCATCCCCTTTCACCCATGCGGTCAAGTACAGAAGGTGCACCGGGATTTTATTTGATAAAGCCACCGTTTGCTCCTCCCTTTTTTCAATAGCGGAGATAATTTCCTGACGCGTCCATCCTTTTTCTTTGCCAAGGACAAATTCTGCCAGTTGAACCGGATTTTCCACACGGATACAACCCGAACTGAATGTGCGTTCGTTCCTCTCGAATAATCCGCGGGCCGGTGTATCATGAATATAAACCTGATATTTGTTCGGAAACATGAATTTTATCCTGCCCAGAGGATTCCTGGGCCCGGGTTCCTGGCGGAGAAGAAAATTGGAATCGATGCTATCAATCATTGACCAGTCAATGGTATCAGGGTTGATCTCCTTTGCATTTCTCCCCTGTCCCTGTAAGACCTTGATATTATTTCTGGCAAAATAGTCAGGATTTTTTTGAATCTGGGGCAACATATCTTCTGTAGCAATGGTGGAAGGAACATGCCAATAAGGATTAAACACCAGATATGTCATCTTGTCACTGAATACGGGTGTACGGCGATAAGGTTTTCCCACAACAACCTTCATAGATAATTCTGTTGAGTTGTTTTCAATGGCATCGAGTTCGTAATTTGCGATATTAATTAGCACATAGCGTTGGCCGAAATCCTGGGGAAGCCATCGGCAGCGTTCCATGTTCAGCTCGATCTGATGAATGCGTTCCTCCACGGAAACATTCATTTCCGCCAGGGTTGCAGGTCCCACAATCCCGTCCACTTCCAGGGCGTGCCTTTTCTGGAACTTATATACGGCCTGTTTTAAGAATGGATCGTATACACTCGGATCATTTGCATGCTCCTGATCCAAATCCCCTGTTAGGGCGAGAAACCTGCGAAGTGTTTTAATAAATCCTCCCTGGGTGACAACTGGGCGTCTACCCGATTCAAAAATGCATTTTGTATGGTTCGATTTGGATATTTCGATGGGACGCCGACTGGATCTGGTTTCGGTGCGCCTATGGATGGATTTCAGTATCTTTGGAGAATTAGGCAATACCGGCCATCCACCGTTTTCAGCAATTTCTCTGTAATGGGACAAGGTTTCACGCAATTTTAAATAACCCAGTTGTTTCGGAAGAAAGCTGTTCAATGTCTCTTTGATCCGATATGAATCCAGGGCGTCCTGCAAAACCTTGGCTAAATCATCTTCTCTGTGTTTAGCCTGCCATTCGGGATCGATTGTTTCCGGATCGATCCGTCCGGCCAAAAGGTGAGAGCCATAAATCATGAAGGCATCCGTAAGCAGTAAATCCAGATCCACAAGCCAACTGGGATCAAATAATCCCTGGATGTTTTGATAGTGCTGTATCTTTTTTAATGTGGTTTCGATTTTGGTCAGATGATAATCCTGAGGCCTCAACCCTTCGCGATCCGCATGACGAATCGATTCAACAAGCTCTTCTGCCTGGGAGAGAGGGCCATTATCAGTACTCCATGCAGGCTTATAGTTGCGACGCTCATAGAAAAGGGGCAACATGAGTGATGCATGGATGAATTCTCCTTGAACCGTAAGCTCGGGTGGAATACCTGCAGCTTCAATCCGGTTTCGCAGACGTTCTCCAACCTGGTCGTATTGGATTTGAGCTCCAACACTCTGAAGAAGAGCAAAGAGATTAATCAGTATTAATGAAAACGAGATAATCAATAGATTCAAAGACCACCTTACACAATTAACCTTGGAATCGATTTTTGTAAAGCAATTGTTTCGCATAACCTTACCTTTTTGTTTTAATCCTTAGCCTTTTATAAAGACCAGTCGAATAAAACCTGTTGCTATTCCCATTCAAATGATAAATAAATCATTGTTGTTTGAGTAGAATCTAAAAACAAATTACATTAAAAATTTAAGTAATAAAACTAAAACATAAATATAAAATAAACATATATCTATCTATAATAGATAGTCGAGATAAAGCATCTT
>JBLIRM010000211.1:0-6198 GCA_049472295.1 bacterium
TTGTACAGGACAGACATTTCGTTGCCGCTTCCACCCGAAAACTCCAGATAGTTCTTCCCGCCGCTATCGGCGTCCGGCGAATCTTCGTATATCTGCCAGTTCATCCCATCGGCTGACTCCGCGTAGCGTATCCAGTTGTAGCTTCCGCCCCCTTCATATCCATAATCATAGAACCACATCTTGAAGTATACGTCACCTTGAGACTTCTTCTCTGCAAATCCGAGCCTGTCATAGATCACTTCCGGGTGACATACCGGTACGGTTGTAGTGGCAAATGAAACAGTAAGTTTAGTTCGTTCAGTACCGGTTCCACTCCAGTTCACACCGTCATCGGATGTGGCGGCGAATAGCTCGTCAGGGTTACCAGTCCCCCACCACATCATGAACTTCGGATTTCCTCCTACACCCGTAAGGCCAAGGGGGTCATGTACCACGGTGACATGTTTCATCTTCACCCCGGTATCATTGGTTACAACTCCCTGATAATACCAGGTCGGTTCTGTTGAACTGTGTGTGGATGCAAGGACCCCAGTCAAACCGATTGAAGGTGGAAGTATTAAAAATACAGCGATAATGCCGCATATAATCCATCCTTTGCACCTCATATTCGAGCACCTCCTTTTAGGCATACGGATTGGCCCTTCACGATTGTCTATGACCCCTTGGACTGGCTTGCTGCTATCACCTCTCATATCCCCAATAAATGGTCTGGAGAGCGTCCATTTTTATGGCGCTTACAGTAACAAGTCTCACGGAATCCGAGAAAGAACAAGACACACGGCAAAGACTGATATCGCTATCGCTGATGCACCCCTTTTAAAAAAATCTTGCACTAAAGCTCGGGCTGCCCTCATCAAGAAGGTATACAAGGTGGACCCCCTTTTCACCGTCTGCTAAATCCCTTTTGAATATTTGCCTTCACAAAAATTGAAGATCCTGCTTATACTTTTATCCAGAAAAGCAACTTCTTATCCAAAACAAAACGATAGGTTAACCAATTTCTTCTATATTTATATGATTATGTTAAGTTTGTCCCTTTAGAAGCAAAAAATATACCATTTTTTAGGATGCGACGGGGAACCCGAAAAGACAGGAAAAAATTGGCTAACTAATTAATATACATAATTATTATGACAATTAAATGGTCTTTTATAAATAAGAATTATTATGCATAATATTTAAAAAATGTAACTATTATGCAACATATAAAAAAAATGCATAGTTTGAAAAAGGATGTTTTTCACAGCGGTTGGACTCTAATCCAATCATCCCCAGCTCCGCACCTTTGAGGTCAAGTGCCTCATAAATGATCCTCCTGAGAACTTTGTGCCGGGTGCCCTGGCTGAGATCGCTATCCTGCTGGAAAGGCGGGAGGGGCTCGGTGTGCCCTCCGATGCCATGCAGATACGCAGGGGTTGGGCCATGGTGTTCACCGTTCAGGATCAAACCGCTCGCATGGTCGAGGTAAACACCGGGCTGGAGACGGATGGCTGGACCGAGATCAGGGATTCAAAACTCATTGAAAAGACCCCGATTGTTACCATGGGCCAGTTTCTGCTGAATGACGGCACTGCGGTCAGGACTCAAAGGGGGAATGGCTGATGCTTCTATCCGATGCCTCTTTAAAATTGCTTTTGTATTTCCTTGAAAATATCTACTAACTTTGTTACACTTATTCTTAACTTCACAGCATTCTCTCCCTTGTTTGTGGTAATATTTAAATTCTACTGTTAAAAACTTATACTCAATTCTAAAGAAAAAGTGCTACTTTTTCTGCTCTCTTTTTAATTTACAGAATATATTTTGCACTACCTGAGGCAATTCTTGTGCAATATGGGATCTGATTACAGGCAATTATACAAAAGGTCTATCTTCCAGCCCCCTGATGGGGCAAATCAATCCTGATCTGAAAAATCGCCCCAAAAGTAAAATTTTTTTAGGAAGTGGAGGGGGATGAAGATATGGGCTTTATGGAATAACCGATCCGGAATGGCGGTGGTGGCTGGTTGAGGGATATGGATACGAGATTAGCGGTATGGATGTGCGGAAGGCCTTTGACTATACCATGAAAGCCGCTGAAAAAGCAGGGGGCAAGCCCGATACATTCGAGCGAATCCTCAGTTTGGTAGCTGGTGAGCGTTGCGGGGTAAGCTTTGTCAGCAAACTCCTCTGCCGGGAGATTGGGATAAAGGAAACTTCTTATCAAGATGTTTTTTTTGACAAAGCTGCAATATCTAACTATATTTTTTATATAAAGCAGTTTCTTATCACGTATCATGCGGGAATTACAGATGAAAAGCCCTTGTACAAAAAAGGAGCCGTTTTTTATGATCAAAGGAGTAAGTAAAGGCTTAATAATATTTGCATTCTGCATTCATATGCTCATTCTTGCAGGCCATGTTCGTGGAGAAGAAAGGCCTATTTCGATAGGGATCCTCCCTTGTACCGATGTGGTAATGAGCTTTAAGAAGTTCAACCCCTTGGTCACTTATCTGGAGCAACAGACTGGATTGTATATAAAGTTAATAATTCCAAAGGATCTGACAGGACTTGAAAAAGCCATTATAAACGGGGATATAGACTTTGCTTTCCAGGATCCCCATACCTATGTAAGATTAGCCGACTTGCATGACAAAAGCGCCCTTATTAGATCTCTAACCTTAAATGGGGCGGCCTTTCAATCCGGCGTGGTCATAGTCAGGAAGGACAGCCTAATCCGTAAAATGGAAGATCTAAAAGGAAGAACCGTAATGTTTGGGTCCAGGCTCTCAACTACAAAATGGGTGGCAGCAAGGTTGCTGTTTGAAGAACACGGCATAGACATCGATAGAGATTTAAAGGATTATTCAAATGGGGGGTGCTGCGAGGATATAGCCTTTAATGTTTATCTTAAGGCGGTTGACGCAGGTGTGACATGCGACCATTTTCTTGAAAGCCATCAGGAAAAACAGCAGGAACTTGGTATAGATCCCAATCAGATTATTGTCATTGGCAGGACCAAGGAGGTTCCGACACGGGTATTCGCACCCCGCAAGGAGATAAATAAGGATGTAATAACCAAGATAAATAGGGCATTACTAAGCCTCGACAAAAAAAATCCTGCCCATAAGAAGATATTGTACTGCGCGGAGATAGGTGGTTTCCAGAAATCAAGGGATGAAGATTATAACGATATAAGAATGCTAATAGGTGCGAAAGGTGTTGAATAATGCTCCCCGACCAGAGGTAGGGGTTTCCAAAATGGATATATTACCTTGATCGGGGGAATATGTACCCCAATCCCCCTAAAGATGATGCCATTCATCCCCGAGTAAGGCACAGGGTATTCCGGCATACTTTCTAAAGAAGATCCGTTTGTTGTGAAAATTGCAAAAGAAGGCCCCATGATGAAACAATCCCCACACCGGACGAATTTCAGACTAAAAACCAGGCTGGCATTGTTGATTGGAGGTCTGGTAGTGATTCTTGTGCTTGTCACGGGAATTGTCACCACGAATCGCGAAAAGAAGACTTTGGAGGCTGAGCTTCACAAAAGGGGTATAGCCTTGGCTGCCGAGTTAGGCAAGTTCATGGCAAGGCCCTTATTAAGTCAAGATCTGCCAACCCTACGCCGATTTGTCAATCATTCTATGGAACAAGATTACGTTCTATATATTATGGTTTTAGATCCTCACGGCAGGGTAGTTATGCATAGCGACCTATCCGAGATTGGTAAGACTTATGAGGATAGGGCGAGTGTTATTGCCCTGAACTCGAAGGAACAAGGTTGCACCCATAAATATCTCTCAGAGAGAGGAGAGGCGTATTGCGATATTTATTCGCCCATAAAGGTTACAGACGTCAGGTTGGGAACGATTCGGTTAGGATATTCCTATAGTGCTGTTGAGAATGAGATTACTAAAGCTCAAAGACAGATTTTCCTTATAGGTCTTGTTACTACAGTAATAGGAGGAATTGTTGCCTATATTTTGGCCACTTTCATCTCTTCGCCGATCAAGAGGATAACCGAAGCAACTGAAAAGGTGGCTGATGGCGATCTTGATACCCCTGTTCTGATTAAAAGGGATGATGAGATAGGGGCCTTAGCCGCTGCGTTTAATAAGATGATGGAGGATTTAAGGAGGACAACGGTTTCAAAGGATTATGTTGATAACATCATCGAAAGCATGAATGATACACTTGTCGTCGTTAATCCGGATGCAAGGATTAGGACGGTTAATAAGGCAACATGTAATCTCTTGGGGTATAAAGAAGAGGAGCTAATAGGCAAGAATGTGGATATAATCATGCGGCAGAAAGAAAGCGGTTCCATGAGTTCAGGACTCTGGAATCTACTAAGAGAAGAGCCTGTCTCAAATCATGAGATAGATTACTTGGCAAAGAATGGAAAACGGATCCCTGTGCTTTTTTCAGCAGCAGTGCTTAGAGATAAGGAGGGGAGGATAGAAGGTGCTGCTGCAATTGCCAGAGATGTCACAGAGCGAAAGCGGGCCGAGGAGGCATTGCGGAAATCGGAGAAGGAGCTTCATTTTTTGTCCTCTCAACTACTTACAGCCCAGGAAAATGAACGAAGACGGCTTTCCATAGAAATGCACGACGAATTGGGACAGGCCCTGATGGTCTTCAAACTCAGGCTGAGATCTATTCGAGATGCGTTAGGGAAGGATCAGAAAAGACTAAAAAAAGAGTGCGATGAAGTGATCGGCTATCTGAATGATGTCAATGAGAATGTCCGTAGACTTTCCCGGGATCTGAGCCCTTCCATCCTGGAGGACTTGGGCCTTTCGGCTGCTATTCGATGGCTTGTCGAGGCATTTACCAAGCACTGCAATACTGGTTGCTCACTTGATGTGACACGCATAGAGGATTTGTTTTCGCAGGAGAGCCAAATTACCATATACAGGATTATTCAGGAGTGCCTTACGAACATAGCAAAACACGCTCAGGCGACTCAGGTATCCATTGTCATCAACAGGCTGGATAATCGAGTTTATTTTCGTGTGGAGGATGACGGGAAAGGGTTCAACGTAAAAGAGGTCTTTGACAGGGACCCCGACAAAAAGGGGATAGGTTTGGCCGCTATGTGTGAACGCATACGCATGCTGGGAGGATCTCCCGACATATGGAGTAAAGAGGGCACAGGTACAAAAATCACCTTTACCATTCCACTGAATTCCGAAGGATATCCGAAATGAGTTCTTATCGTATTCTGCTGGCTGACGATCATGTAATGTTTCGCAAGGGCATAAGAAATATTCTTGAAAGGGCTAAGGACCTGGAGATTATCGGAGAGGCAGACGATGGTCTCAAACTCCTTAAACTCATACAGAAGGTCACCCCTGACATGGTGATACTGGATATATCCATGCCGAATCTCCGTGGACTTGAAGCAACCCGGGAGATCAAAATGATCTTGCCTAAGGTAAAGGTGTTGATACTAACCATGCACAAAGACAAGGAATATGTGTATTCGGCCATCTCTTCCGGTGCTGAAGGATATCTGCTTAAAGAGGATGCCGATACCGAACTCTTTGCTGCCATAAAAAGGATTCGCGAAAAAGGGTATTACATATCACCGCTCTTATCCGGCCAGGTGACCAATGAATTGATCAAAATTTACCATAGGGGGCAATCAACGTTAGACTCTGATCCCCTGACCATACGCGAAAGAGAAGTCTTAAAGCTCATTGCCGAGGGAAGATCGAACAAGGAGATTGCCGATCTCCTGTTTATAAGCATCCGTACCGTAGAACATCACCGGGCAAATATTATGAAAAAGTTGAATATCAAAGAAACCGCCAGCTTAGTAAGATATGCCATCCACAAGGGTTACATCTCGTAACCAACACTTAGCCGCTTCATTATAAAATCCTAATAAAATCCTACAGGTCTATTTTATAGGCAGTTCTCCCTATGGATAAAATAGGTAGTTTTCCCTATGGATAAATAGGTAGTTATGCTCCTACTTTTTTGATGTTATGAATGAATATAATAAATAAAAAACACTAGTAACCTGTGAGATGCGAAGTGTAAAAAGAAGCTGATTCTCCACCCGGACAAACAGTCTACTGAGACATTCCTTCTATGGCTTATCCACCCTTGAGTCCAATGTGAGAAAAATCCGGCAATCCCTTCCTCAAAGCAGGAAAGGCTTATGTGACGGGCACGCAATGCGTATTCCTCCGAAACAAATATGAT
>JBLIRM010000212.1:0-6136 GCA_049472295.1 bacterium
GGTATCCAGGCCTACCAGGTCGCAAGTACTGAAGGGCTTGCCCCCATAGCCCAGTTTCTTGTCATAGATATTATTGATGGTTTCTATGCCGTATTCCGGGGTGAGGGTCATCAGATACATCATGTCATATACGCCGATTCTGTTTCCCACAAAGGCAGGCACATCAAAGCTGTGCACGATGCCTTTTCCCAGTCTTTCCTGCCCCAATTTTTCTATGGTCTTGATGACCTCCGCTTTTGTATCGTTGCTTCTCACAATCTCGAGCAGCCTCATGAACCGGACCGGATTGAAAAAATGGGTGATCAGAAAATGGGCCTTCAATTGATCAGAGCACCCATCCAGCATCTCCTTGATGGATATGCCTGAGGTATTTGACGATACGATGGAATTGGGTTTCCGGATTTTGTCTATCCGCTTGAAGGTCTCGTTTTTGATCTTCACCACTTCAGGAACCACTTCAATAATCCAGTCCGAAGCGGAGACGAATTTGTCAAAGTCATCCGTGGTGTTTCCGATGGTGATATCCTTTTCGAATTTTACTAAACCCAGTTGCGGGGGTTTGCTTTTGATCAATGCATTCAGATTCTTTCTCGCCACAATGTTCCTGATGTGCTTGTTCTCGAGCGTGTAACCATTCTTGATCTGTTCGTCCGTTAATCTGGGCGGGAGAATATCCAACAGATAAACGACACTGAAACCTGCATTGACCAGATGGGCGGCAATGCCACTGCCCATCACGCCAGAACCGATGACTGTGATCTTTTTGATGTCCATCATGTCCCTCTTCTATTGAATGATTGTTTTCGTTCTTCCGGAAAAATTTAGTATTTGGTTGTTTTCCTTTTAAAATAAAGACAAAAAGCTCTAATTTTATATCGGCCAAATTGTGTATATTGTCTGAATTGGTGAGAGATGATATTTTGGGGATGGGGATCGATTTTAAAACCAGATCATGCCATTTTGCTTTGAAAGGCCAAGAATTGATTTTTTGCAATCGTTCATCGCAATGACCTGCAATCTGAAATAGGGTGAACGGTTACGATTTTTTCATCACAGAGAACGCAGAGATCACAGAGAAGATTAATTGAAAAATCTGATGTTACCCCTTTTTGAAACCATTGAGATTCGCCAGGGTTGATTTATCGCCACTTCTGATAAATTGGGCCTCTTTCTTCATCTCCGGAATGTAGTTTCTGATGAATCGTTCTGCCAATGCCCTTCTTTCAGGAAATCTTTTGGCCTCATTCACCAGGATGTGGATAATGACATTGTAGGCCTTTAATCTGGTAAGCCTTTCAGCACAGAGCATGGCATAGGAGAGGGCTGCCTTTTTCTTTTTCTTGTTTTTGAATAAACCTGCAAATACAAATGGGCGCTTCAGATAATCCACAGCAGAGTTGAAGTATATTTCCGCTTTGATCGCTTTTCGATTCAATCGGGATGTGAAGATACCTCTTATCCCCATCATTCGGTTCCTGAAGGGTTCCAGGTAGGGTAAAATCCTTGATTTTTTTAGGGTGTCACCCATGGCCATCAAGGCCTGAATCTGACTGGTTCCTTCATAGATCGTGGTAATGATGGAGTCTCTGAGATGGAGCTCTGCCAGGTAATCCGTGGTGTAACCATTCCCGCCGTGGATCTGGATATTGTCCCTTGTGATCTGAATGCATTTTTCTGTGACAAAGTATTTGACGATGGGCACCATATCTCTGGTCAGGTATTTATATTTCTTGAACTCCCTTTCAACCAGGGCCTTTTCTTTGGAATCCCCCTGGAAACCTTTTAGCTTGTCTTCCAGTCCGGCCCTGATATCCTCATATTCGCATCCCTTATACAGTAAACTTCTCATGGCCTTGATATCCGTTTCCATGTCAAGGAGCTTATCCGCCACCAACTCATGCTGTGCGATGGGTTTGCCGAACTGAACCCTTTGAGATGCATATTCCTTTGCCTCTTCCACGGCCTTTTGTGCGATACCCAGGGCCTGGGCGGATACCCCTAATCTCGCTTCATTCATCAGGTAAAACATCTGTTTCAGACCCTGACCCTCTTCACCCACCAGATATCCAATGGATTTGTCAAATAAAAGCTCGAGCGTGGGTGACGCATGGATGCCCAGCTTGTGCTCTGCGGTACCCAGTGAGAAGTTGCTGATTTTGCTTCCATTCTTCTGGATATATCTCGGCACCACATACATGCTCAGTCCTTTTGTCCCAGCCGATTTCTGATCCGACCTTGCAAGCGCCAGGGTCAGGTCACCATTCCCATTGGTAATGAATGTCTTGGTTCCTGTAATCTCCCAGTGATCCCCTTTTTTTTCTGCAATGGTTCGGACCTGCCCCAGGTCCGAGCCGGCATCAGATTCTGTAAGAGACATGGAACCGCCATACTCTCCCTTCACCAGCTTGGGTATGTACTGCTTTTTCAGATCTTCACTGGCGAAGACCTCCAATGTCTTTGCCACACCGGAATAGAATGCGTAAACCGTCATGAATGCCGCGTCTGCCTTGCAAATCATCTCCATATTAATCATATGAATCAATCCGGGCATTCCGGGACCTTCATATTCAGGCTTCACATTCAGGGCAAGCGCTTCGGATTGCTTGAATGCCTTTAATGCCTTCTTAAAGCCTTCGGTATAGATCACGTCTCCGTTTTGACAGATGATGCCGATTTCATCACTCTCCCTGGCTGTTTCCTCCAGTTCATTGGCTGCAATGCTGCCAAGCTCCTTTAATGTGTCGTGATACATGTTGACAGCCTGCTTTAGAGTGAAATTCTCGTCCAGATTCTCGAATAGAGGAACGATCTTCTCCCAGTTGATTGTATTTTTGAAATGAAATTGGATATCTTCATCTAAGAAGTAGGTCTTTTTGGCCATTTTTTTCGATCTCCCTCTATTATTTCAGAATGATAATATCTACAAAGAAATTATCGACATTTGGCATATTTTTCTCTTTATGAAAATGATCGGCTTTATTGACCTTACTGTCCATTGAAAAAGAAAGAGGGCCAGCACTTAACAGTCTTGAATCGTATATGTCTTCACAAGGAGATGGTCATTTTACGGATGGGGTAATCAGTGCGGGATTATTTGACCTTGATTGATCAACAGATAACATCGAAAGCGAATACTAAATATATGACATTGAAGGATTGATAAGATCATGCTTGGAGTGATGCAAGAGGGTCAAGTTGATGTCCCAATGTGAATTGAAAGTGCATGAAAGTTCCATATCATTATATACATAATATCTTGAATAAAAAGTTTAATCAGAATCCATATTGAGCAGCGGTGATTCTGCCAATCGTGTTGTCATCAGGATTTCAGGGATGGATAGCACATGGTCCGGGTTAATGTCCTTCATAATATAGTGGATGGCTTTCCCCATTCAGGAGTTTGGTTCCACCTTTTTCTCATCATATAAATCAATTATAAATTTAAGATAAGCATGAAGTGTACCAAACTAATAAAGTCAAGGGGCAATGTTGGGGGCATCCGTTTCTACAGTTTTGGCAACCTTCATTTCAACAAGATATCCTTCACCCTGAACAATGGGGAAATCAGATGATCCGGGTTTGCCCCATAGCCATACAGTGGATTTCCATTTACCAGAAGTATTATCGTAGGATTGTACATTCGCTACTTGCTCTTGTGTTCCTATGGCATTTAAGAGTTCAGAAGACTTTTTGATGGGGCGATGGAGAGATGCAGGATAGGCTATGAAATTTTTTCCAGGAGTCAAGTGATAAAATTGGGGAGGTAAGGTTTTGACAGGAGGGAAAAAGATTGGACCTGCTTTTTCATGCATATAAATGATATACCCTTGGCCAGAACAAAGCTTTATTGGACTCTTCTCAAGATTCGATGTGATCATATACCATTGGCCAGTGTCGGGATTTTTCCATCTGAAATTGTGCATCTTGTTACCCAGTTCTAAACAGAATTTATGAGAATCATCATATTTTTGTACTGGAAGTCCTGGGTATCCAAAGAGATTGAGTCCCGGATTAAAGGTATATTTATAAGACGAAAGGCCTATATCAATCCCCGTGAGATTTTCACCTGGGAAAATGAATATAATTTTGGAGTCTGCTTCAATAGCCATAAAATTCTTCCCTTCCACGAATTTATTAGGATCGATTAGGCATACATCTTGATATATTTCATTAATAAAATCTGCATAATTCCCGACGGCAACTAAATTGTATTCTCCACAATTTAAATCATTGAACAAGAATTCGCCTTGGTTATTTGTGGTTGTGTAATAGAGCGATCCGGAAGCTCTTTTATTCACGGCAGCCACTTCGAAACCTGATAATGGAGAATCTGGGTTTTCATTCAGAAAGATATGTCCGGAAATACTCATTTGACCTGAACCAGGCGGGACTTTTTCCAAACAAAAGTTGATACTGTATTCTTTTGTTGCCTCCACTGTAACGCCTTCAATAACAGAGCTATAATAAGTGCAGATAGCATCTCTTGCCTTAATAGTATATGATCCCGGTAATATTTTGTCTGATTTCTTAAAAATATAAATACCATCAGGACCTGTTTGGGCATATGAAGGTTCACCCAGAAAATTAGGGCTGATTTCAATCGTTATATCCTCCAAAGCCTTATCAGAATCATATACGTTAGAGGTACACGAACTGGGGGCATGTTCCATAACCCATCCAGTTATAACCGGACTATGTTGAAGAATAATTTCTATATAAGTACCCTCATAATTAGGGGAGTTTATTTGTGCTTCAGTCATTGTGATCGGAGTGGCCTGATCTTCAAAATATACATTATTATAATATTCCGGCAAATAAAGCCTCAAATTGGGATCGAGAATACATGAATCATCTGTCTTCAGAATATATGTGCCGGGTGGAAGCCCTGCAATAATGAATAATCCTTTGTGTACTACTCCATTTGGGTCTACATGAATTTCGTTTGTTTGGGTTCTCTTATCAAATCCAAAGGTTTTTTCCTTGACTTTAACTTCTGCTTCAGGTATCCCTACATACCGGCCATAGAATCTTTCCATGACACGGCCATAAATAAAACCTCCCCTTTGAATAGTAAAATTGGCTGTATATTTAATAGATTGATCAATCTGATAGGTAAAGGATTTTGCATTGCTTTGTAGATAAGTTCCAGTTTTTCCATCATAATAAACTTTACAGTAGTATTGATAAGTGGGTGAAGTGTCCTCTGCTCTTAGGGTGTATGTTCCTGGTGGGATTGATGCAGCATTGGTAAAATGGTCACCTTCCTTTATTAAGCGAAATCCATCAGATATAGGAGTGTTATTCTTATATTGAATTATTCCATCAAGAACAACCCAATAAGAATAATTGTCATTAGCACCAGAAATGTTTCCCTCAATATTTCCTCCGCGGGCAAGGTAAAATTTTTTATTTGTTATTTGCTGGCCAGCTACAACCTCAATAAAGTTCCCCTGCATTTTATTTGGATCTGATGACCAAAAATATCCACAATCCTTGCCAGAGCACTGATTAGGGCCGGAAGACTCTGGTTGTTGATAACATTCACTAACATATCCATTTTTTTCTGTGCAGATCCTGTAATAACCAGCAGGCAATTTTGTAATCTCATATTTTCCTTTTGAATCGGTATCGTCTGATCCTCTCACTTTGTCATCTTCATCAAAGGCCTTAACAGTAACCCCTGATAAAGCGGCATTGTTTGAATATTTATAAACGTATCCAGAAATACTCCCATATTGAGCCAAGCTTTTTTCAGGAAGCATAAAAATTATAAGAAAGATGGATAGCATTAAGTATATGAAATGTGATGAGGATATAAAAGAGTATTCAATTTCTGGTCGATTTTTCCCATGATATTTAAATAAATTCATCTGCTTCTTCATCTATTTTTCATAAATCAGCAAAACATTTTGCAAACGAAAGGGATTATAAAGAAAAATTCTATAATTGTATATTTGCACGGTGGGAAAAGTGTCAAATATGTCGTTTGCAGATACCAAAACTAAAATAAAATATATTTAAAAATAATATAGTTAATAATGTAGTACTATCCCCATTAAATGCAAGATCTAATTTAACATCTTCTCCGTATAAGTCTTATCCTATATATTTAGTTGATTTAATTACCTATGCAGGG
>JBLIRM010000213.1:0-6064 GCA_049472295.1 bacterium
AGGATATGATGGCCTTGCTGTGGTAAGGACTCTCGACAAAGAGAAGGGCATCATTGAGCTGTTAAGCACTGCGGATCAGTCAGAGGATCTTCAGAAACTTCTGCAGGAATTGTCCGATGAGATCGGGCTTATTGTGCTTCATGAGGGGGGTGGGTCAGAATTCGATCCATAGGTCCATGGAATGACAAATATATTTAAAAAAAAGGATAAAGATTCCCACCAATCAGATCTCTATCTTGAATCCCTTTTAAAGATAGAGATCTGCGCAACAATCTTCTGCCTTATACTCACCTTGACAGGCTGTACAAAATATCACCCTCCCCTCCTGATCAGTTATACCCAGGATGGTCAGGAAATATCCATAAAAAAGCTCACTGAGGGCTCTTCCCCTTCCTGGTCACCGGACGGAAAAAAAATCGCCTTTCATGAGCATGGTGGCATATGGATACTGGACTTGGAGACAGAAATACGAGATCACCTTGCCCCTGCAGGAACCAACCCGTCCTGGTCACCGGACGGAAAAAAAATCGCCTATGCCAATCAGGGGATCTGGATCTGGGATAAAAAAACTGATAAGCATACACGTCTTAACCGGGAGGGTGACCATCCCTGCTGGTTTCCTTATGGCGACCAGTTGGCCTTCAGTCAAAATGGGATCTGGTTAGCTGACATCAATGGATCAAAAAAAAGGAGGCTCTTTGACGAGGGGATACCCCTATCATTTGCACCGGACGGATCTTCTCTGTTAATAGAGGTGATGGAAAAGGAGCATGTTTATTTCATTCTCTCGATCCTGAACCTTTCAAACCTCGAGGCCAAATATCTGGTGGATGGCACAAAGGGATCATTTGCCCCCGACGGATACTCCATCGTATATTCAATGGATGGCATATGGATCTATTCATTGATCAAGAAGCTCTCAACAGGCATCGTACTGGATGGTTATGATCCGAAATGGTCTCCTGTGGGCGATCGCATCCTTTTTAATGCCCGGGGGGAGATCTGGATCTTTGACGCCCCCTATAAAGCAATCAATACATCCAAGGGAAGCATAAGATAGTAAAATGACGGAAATTCCACCTTACCTGCCAAAGATACTTTCAAATCTGAATCTGAAAGGGATCGACCTGGCAGAAATCTTCCTTGAAAAAAGGATATCTTCCCTCATCAGTTGTGAGGAGCATCGGATCGAAAAGATCAATTCAGGGATCGACACGGGCATTGGGCTTCGATTGATTTATGCACAAAAGACATCATATGCATACTCAAATGATCTTTCGGAATCCTCGCTTCAACGGATGGCAGAATCCCTGACCTGTACACTGAATGCCCCGCAGAACAATATCGTGATCGATATGAACGTCCTTCCCCCACCGCTGCACTATACCATGGAAAAACCCTTTGACAAAGTCGGCCTTGATGTCAAATCAGATTTCGTCAGACGTGCGGATAAGGCAGCCAGAGCAGTGGCTCCAAAACTCATCAAACAGGTCAAGGTGGTCTATGCGGATAATAAACAGGAGATATGTCTGATCAATTCCGAGGGCGAGCAGATTGAGGAGGCCCGTCCAAGCCTCATATTCCTTGTTCAGGTTGTGGCTGCAAGGGGCCGTGAAATTCAGACCGGCTACGAAGCCATCGGAGGGAGGATGGGCATGGAGTTGCTGGAGAATCAAAACACCCCTGAAAATATTGCCAGAATAGCTGCTCAAAGGGCGGTCACCATGCTGGAGGCGGAGCATGCCCCCACCGGTCCCATGACAGTCGTGCTCTCCTCGGAGGCAGGAGGCACCATGATTCATGAGGCCATCGGCCATGGTCTTGAAGCCGATCTCATCCAGAAGGGCCTCTCCGTATTCTCCAATCGTCTTGGAGAACGGGTGGCCTCTCCTGTTGTTACAGTGATCGATGATGCCACCCTTCCGGGCAAAAGGGGTTCCTTTTTTTATGATGATGAGGGCGTCCCTGCCCAGAGGACGGTCCTTGTGGAAAAGGGGATGCTCAAGGGTTATATGTACGACCGCCTGACTGCCTTGAAGGCAAAAGCATCCTCCACAGGGAATGGAAGGCGGGAGTCATATCAGCATGTCCCCATACCCAGGATGACGAATACCTTGATCGCCCCCGGCAAAACCCCACCCGAAGAGATTTTGTCCTCAACACCTAAAGGACTCTTTATCAAAAAAATGGGTGGGGGGCAGGTGGACACCGTGACCGGCGACTTCGTCTTTGAGGTGAACGAAGGTTATCTCATAGAAAAAGGGAAGATCGCCCGTCCTGTTCGGGGAGCCACACTGATCGGCAACGGACCGAAGATTTTACAGAACATCGACATGGTCGGTTCCGATTTGGGATATCAGGTCGGCACATGCGGCAAGGATGGTCAGGCGGCACCGGTTTCAGACGCACAGCCCACCCTCAGGATAAAGCAGATTATCGTGGGAGGTCAGGCGATATAACCCAGGATCGGATGGACCGATCTCTTAACACTCAGAACAAAACCAGTGTCGCGTCAATCAAGAAATGTCATTTCAATAGTGTCATTTAAAAAGCGTTATTTTAAAAGTATCATTTCATGAAATGTCATTTCGGTGAGCCAAAGCCCCGAGCGAAGCGTGGGGGGAAACGAGAAATCCTAAGATTTCAGAGCCTGTTCCGAGTGAAACGAGGAATCTTCTTCGGTTCCTCGAGATAAAAGATTATCGTTGATATGACACTATGGTGTGCATCAATTCGACCCGACATTCGGGTAATTCCTGAAAAATCTCCCCCATTTGGTATTCAATTCGATGGTCTTTTGGATCTTTTTCCCGACCATCGGCCACCAGATTTTGTCATGATAAAGATAAGATCCAAACACAAAGAGATAAACCAGAGGGGTGTGAAAAAAGAATTTCTGCATCCTTTTCAATGGGCCGAACCAGCATAAATCACCAAACAGGCTTGCAAAGTTGTCACCAACCCAGAATTTAAGATCGAGATTCTCTATATTCTCTCCCCGAATCTCTATATCTCTCGGGTTTCCAATCCCCAAACCGGCTTCATGGGCCATACGGATATATTTGATATCCATCGGATTAAATCCCATCATCCTTGCAGCCACTGCATCAATAGACACACTATCGGAGCTGGCAAGCATATAATCCTTTTCAACAGGTATCATGGTTCTTGGCCCTGGGCCACAACCGCACAGCGTGCCATCCATTACACAAAAGATCCCTGAATGGATCTCCTTCTGGATGGCCAGCAGATCCACAAGGGTTTCATGTATAACGCTATGGGTGTAATGACGCTTTGTATTCAGGAGACCTCCGAAGGCATTTTTCATGGCACCTGTAGTGGTTGTATAAATATGACATTTCACTGTGGGCAGATGAACGATATTCTTACCGATAAAAAACTCCGGAATCCTGATCCCTTCCGGATAAATCTGCTCCAGTGCCCGCATTTGTGTTTTTGGCTTGTAGAGCACCCATTTGATCTCTTTTGGTTTGAAATTATATCTTTCGGGTATGTGATACCTCTTATAAATGGGATCCAGTTTGTTCAAGTCGCTACCCTTCACAGGATCAGTAACCACCGTATTATTATGAACGGCAACCAGATCGGTCAATCCGGATGACCTAAGGGATTTTATGACCCCTTCCAACTGCCATGGTGTGGTGTTTGCACTCAAGAAAGGGAAATGCCAGGAGATATTGTCCTTTAAAATGGTCACCTGAGTTGTGGAGAGTTCCTTTTCCAGCCCTGCCCGATCGCACAGGGTCTGAATATCCTCAAAAACACTGGCTGGCTTGGTTTTAATAATACTGACGATGGATTTCATTTTTCAAAATTTCCCCTGCAACTGATTTTAACTAAAGGGTTTAAAATAAATGATCAAAAAGGAGGCAAGGGCCCATAGAAATATATTTATCAACAAAGGCATATCCGTTAGCAGGCAAGTCTCCGGACTTCCGCCCTCCCCCTTTAGATGGATGAGATAAAGATATCGGAAGATCCCATACAATACAAAGGGGAAGGTAAATATCAGGCCATGGGTCCGGAATTTTTTAACGGTTTCATCCGCCACTGTATACAGGATATAGCATATCAATGTGGATGCCGTGACCACACCGATCATCTGATCCAACAGGTAGGAAGAATAATGAGACAGGATCTGTTTATGTGTGGTTGCCTCATTACCCAAAGTAATGAGCTCATGACGGCGTTTGGACAGGCCCAGAAAGATGGAAAGGAGAAAGGTACAGATCAGGAGCCAACTGGATATCATGACATGGATGATGACGCCCCCGGCAATCACCCGGAGCACAAATCCGATGGCAATCGAAAAGATATCCAGGATGAAGATATTTTTTAAACGGTAGGTGTAAAGGTTCTGCAGGATAAAGTAAGCCAAAAGAACTAAAAAAAAGGGAAGATTGATCATATATCCCAGGGAAAGACCGATGAGCACCCCCGCAATCCCTGAAACCAGGGCCGCTCTTGGTTGAAGCTCACCCGAAGCAATGGGACGCATCCTTTTGACCGGGTGTGTTTTATCCCTTTCCCTATCATATAAATCATTAAAAAGATAAACGGACCCTGACATCATACAGAACACCACAAAGCCCAGCAACGCAATCAAAACCCTTTGAAGATTGAAGAGATTTTTGGAAAAAATAAGGGGGGCAAACAGGAATGTATTTTTTATCCATTGCCTTGGCCGAAGTGAAATAAGAATATTTTTTAGAGTTTTTCGCATGATTAAAAGGATCTACTATTGATCAACATGTCTGACCTTTTTCTAATATAGAAGATATCCATTCGCTTTCATTATGGTGAATGCTTTTCGATCCCCTGAGCCTAAATTGATCTCACACCTTCTATCATACTTTTCGTAAAAATGAAACTTTTTAATCCTCTAAAAGAAAAAAATGGGGTGCCGGAAGACTTCCGGCACCCCATGAAAAGATCTCAAATTAAATAGAGGTTTATACCTCCTTCAGTTTACCCTCCTTAACCATCTTCTTGGTCCATCTCGGACGATGGTGCTCACACCAGGCCCGGGTGACCCGGCCGGATGTAATGACACTCAAACTCCCGGGATTGGCCCAAGAGCCGAGATAACCGTGACCGATAAAACCCAGGGCGAACATGAAAGCGGAAAGCGCATGAAGGGGATAGCTTATCTGAACTGTACCCCGACTCCATGCAAAGGGATTCCACATGATATATCCGGTGACGGAAACAATAGCCCCGAAGATCACCGTATACCAGAAAAAGATCTTCTGGCCGGGATTGAATTTATAGAGGTCAAAGTGCTGATCCGTGCGAATGATATAGCCGCCCAGCACCTTGAACCACTTGAAATCCTCGGCATCAAAACCACAGTCCTTCACCCAAATCAGAAAAACAAGGATCCACGAGATGAAAAAGACAAGGCCGAAGAAATGATGAACCACCTTGGCCCCGTGAGGAAGTCCAAAGATCTTCTGGAAGATATCCAGGGCTTTGAACATAAAACCAAAACCCGTGATCATACATATCACGCAGCTTATGACAATACCCCAATGGGCAATCTTCTCAAGGGTGGTTGAACCATTAACCACAATTTTCCCTGCCATTACTTTTCACCTCCTTTTCCTTCTTCAACTACATGGGGTCCATGCAGCCAGAAGTGTAATAGCACGGCCAGAGCTGTCAACGGCACACCCCATTTCACAAGAGGTTTGATGAAGTTCTTCCAGATTACCACACTTGTGGGGACCTTGGGATTGACCGGCAGGCCGTATTTATCCGGAGAATCTTCCAGCACATACATGACATGCAGACCGTCCAGTTCCTTCTCTCCATAAATATACTTGGCACCGTTGGCCTTGGCCTCTGCAATGACCTTGTCCCGGTCACCATAGACAATAGCACCGGTTGGACATGCCTTTGCGCAGGCCGGAGTAAGGCCGTTGGCTACCCTGTCATGGCATAGGTGACATTTACTTATCGTCTGGGTGGCTGTATCGAACTTGGGCACCTCGAATGGGCAGGTCATGACACAGTACTTACAGCCTATACACCGCTTGGGATT
>JBLIRM010000214.1:0-6049 GCA_049472295.1 bacterium
CATTTAGACTAGTGATGTGTCAGTCAAGAAATGTCATTTCGGTGAGCCAAAACCCCGAGCGAAGCGTGGGGGGAAGCGAGAAATCTTAAGATTTCAGAGCCTGTTCCGAGTCAAACGAGGAATCTTCTTCGGCTCCTCGAAATGACAGAGTATCGTTGACATGTCACTAGTGAAGATCTATAGATTCATGGTGTACCGGTATTGATTTATCAAAAGTAATATGGCACTGGGATGAATGCGCCGGTTGATTCGAGGGTGGGGGAGTTGAGAGTATTATTCAAGAGCAGATAGGCATAAGCCGGGTCACTGCTGTAATCTATGTTTGTGGGATAGGTTGGGAATGGATCATAATTTTGAAACAGGTTTTGATTAACCGAATATGGCGTACCTGTCTGCGCATCCATATAGAGTGGGATAGATTGAAGCAGGCCTCGGCCCAATACCGGGTTTATGGGAGTTGAATAAAACTGTGAGGCTATTCTTGATGGCGGCATTAAGGGAGAATACCGAAGGGGAAAATTCCTCAGAGATGAGGCGGATTCGAATGTGGTCACCGGCAGGAAAGGACCAGGACCCAAAGACGGGGTGATAAATGTGACCGGTATTTTGGGAACCTGAATCTGTTGAGTGATTTGTCCGGGGCTCAGGCATACATACCCTTCTTCAATGGCCTCTGTATCTCCCTCTATCGAGTCGTAATATTCAAGGGTAACCGATGTCGGACTGCTCCATCCATAGTCCCGGATATTATCCTTTTCAGTTGTGAAACTGGCAAGGTATGTAGTTTCCATAATGCCTTCATCATTTTCTGAAAAGGTTGCAATAGGGCCTAGACAGAATGCTTCCCCTCTGATTTCCACCTTGGAGATAAAGGCAAAGGATGCCCCGAACTCTGCGATTAACTCATCCAATGCATTGATCTCCCATTCATGCCACTGGCCGTCCAATCGATCAGTCCCGACGGGGATGGTGGCCTGATTCCCTTGGCCGGGGTAGGTTACCTCTCCATCCTCTGGAATGACCTCAATGAAGAATAATTGGTTATTTTCGCTTACAATGTCCAACACAATATAGATGGATGAGGTGGTGCGGATATAAAATGAGATGTTTTCGAGGTTCACTTGGCCTGCAGGGAATTCCCGGCCGATGACGATGGAACTGATATTTTGTGCAAGTGCTCCGGAGGTGGATGGAAAAGGTACACCCGGTAGAGGTAAACCGTATATAGCGGGAAATAAGAATGGATTTTGAAACTGGGACGAAACAGGAAAAGAGGTAAAGATGATGATAAGAGATAAAAGGGAGAGAATCAGAAGAAATCGTCGATTCCTATTAAGAGCAAAAACCTTTAACGTACGCATCGGCCCCCCCCTTAAACTTTAACATTATTCTGTTCAAAGAACCTATGCGCTCATATTATGCAAGAATCGTTCTATTTCACCTCACATTTATGTTTTTGTGGGCAAGAATCCTCAATTATACAAAAGCGCCAAATAATCCTAACCCTCCAAAACCCAACGCACCGATGGGCCCCCCATAATAATTACTGAGGCCATAGAGCCCTCCGTATAATCCCATGCCCAAACCATACGAGCCGTATCCCCCGTAACCGCCGCCGTAATAGCCCCCGCCGTAATAGCCCCCACCGTAATAGCCCCCACCGTAATAACCACCACCATAGTAACCACCGCCGTAATAGCCACCGCCATAGTAGCCACCGCCATAGTAGCCCCCGCCATAGTAGCCTCCGCCGTAATAACTGCCACCATAGTAACCACTTCCATAATATCCCGTGCCGTAATAACCGCCATAGTAACCATAATAAGGATAAGTGTTCTGTGTCTGGTCCTCAGTATCGTTTGGATCCTCGGTTTTGTCATCCGTGGGTGGGACATATTCCGCCTTTAAATAGCCACTCATAGCCGAATCAAATGCAATAGTGAAATGGCTCATGGTTGAGGATACCCAGCCTCTTTCACTGAGATTCTGTCCCGGAAGGCTGAAATCATCAATGATAATATTGCTGCGGCTGCCATCATTCAACACTCGATATGCTATGATATAGGCAAGGTCTAACCGATTGCCTAATATCTCAATCTCCCGGATCGATCTTAATTCTGAAATAACAAAGCTTTCAAGGTCCAGGCTCAGGTTCAGATCGATTATATGCCATTCCTTATCGACGAGATCAGCGTCAAGGCTGGCATGGATGGGTCCGCCTTCATAATCTTGGTAGGGTTCGGCACTCGTTGGTGCATAATAGATCCAGAGATCTTCCCCATCGTCCATGTGCAGTTTCAATGCAAGACGAAATGATTTATAGGGCCTGATTTTGACCATGATATGGTTATATATGTCATTTGGATTTAAAAAGAGGGTTGCGGTCTGCTTGCTTATGGCTATTTGGGTATCCGAGGCCTTGATGACGCCCAGAAAACAGATCAGGCAAAAAGCCGGAAATAAGAAAAAAATTGTCCATTTTGGATTGAACCTTCTCATACTATCTCTCCCTACACAACGTTTCGCTTATCAAAGCCGACGATATCTTTTGACATTAAGCCAAAAAAACAATCTTTAGGTAAATGAGGCAATAATCTAAACTGCAAAACTGAAGGCAATAAGTTTGGTCCCGTGCATTGTAATCTTCAATGGTTGCAGAAAAGTTACCTCATTTCTTTAGTCAACAGCTTACATTTATATACTTTAATATACCATATGGAGCCGAAAAAGACAATTTTTCAATATGATTGGAGGTGTTTATATATAGAGAACTCAGCCCGCAAATTTATTAATTTGAAGCCCAAAAACTTTCCAAATATTTTAGAATAGATCTTTTTAAGGGTGATTTGTGGGAGGAGGCATGTTCGGATTGATAGCCAGATCGGTTTGTTGAGATGCTTCCGGGGGCGCTTCTTCCATTTTTAATTCCTGCCATGTCTTGTTTATCTTGTCGATGGAGAATTTGGCCACAGAATAGACGATATCCCGATCGGAGAGTCTGACAAAATATTCGTCCGTTTTTTCATCCTGCTTGCCTATAAGCAGAGTCTTTGAGTCTCCGTCAGTCATGGATAGTGTGATGCTTAAGGAGGGTTGATCCAGCCCGAATTCCTCCAAGCCCAATTCAGGTTTCAACCGCCTGAGTTTTGTGCCCCTGAGATTAAACAGGGTCTGGGTGATATCACTCATCACTTTCTCTCTGACAGCAGATGCCTCGGGCTGATCCAGGCGCCATTTTTCCGTCTCGAAGTCCTTGACCAGGCTGAAGGATCCATCATCACGGTTGTAATTGATAGCTTCCACGTCCTCGTCCTGAACAATGATGATGAATTTATCCAGCCAATTTTCCGCCGGTTTGTCAAAACGGGATCTCAGGTGAAAGCCTTTATAAAGGATGACCTCGTCACTATCCGCCTTACGAACATAAGTGCTCATGAAGTCCGGGCCATTCTTCCCGATATAGAATAGGGCCAGTGTGGTGTCTCCCTCTCCCTTGATCTCCACCTCGAATCCCTGATTGGGATCCACCTGAAAGATCTCCTGTTTGGATGGATTCTTGGAGATGATGTCATCCCTCTTTAGCTCGGACACGACATCGAGGGCCTGTTTTATCTGATCTTTATCCGCAGGGAGATCCTCCTCCTCCGTAGCCAGCCATTGCCCGTCGGTTTTGATTAGGGTCAGTTTGTTTGTCTTTCCGTTGAGGCGTATGGTGGTGACCTTTTCTGCATCAAACTCTGGGAAAAGGGCCATCTCCCTGGATGTTTTTTTCGGGGATCTGTTGATGAGATAGGCAATCCCTATCAGAAGACAGAGAATGATAATCAGGATGATGGTCTTTTTATAGTTCATAAGTAATGAACCCTTTTCTCCTCTTTAGAAACAATTTTACGAGACCCAACAGAATGATGAAGATGGACACACCAAAGATATTGATATATCGTATGAATGCCTTTTTCTGATCCGACAACTCGGCTGGTAATGGCCTTTCTGTTTTTTCTCTGGTTCTGATACCGATCAGTGCATCACCCATGGTCAGCCAGTCGACCATGTTGAGGAAAAATGCGGCATTCTCAGGGAATCTGCCGACGAAGTCATCTTCGATAAATCGGGAGTTCCCAACCACAACAATGTGGGTCTTTTCTGCCGAGATATTCAAAGGGTTCTCATCCTTGGCAGGCGGATTCTTGTCCTTGTAAGCACTCTCGAATATGCCTGAGATCAGAACGGCCATAGGGATTTTTTCGAAGTTTTCAGATTTCATGTTGAATCGTTGCTGGGGATTCAGGTCAAATTTGCCTGTTTGAGTCCATCCGTGAGGTGTTGTTTCTATCAGTATGGTTTTTTCCAGCCCTTTTTCCTGTACGACATTCTCCTGAACCTTCACTGAACTCGTCCATGGAAATGTAACTGTTTCCAGCTTGCTCACCATGGGATGAGAGGGATCGAAGCCATCCTTTCTCACCTTGGGCCAGAAGGGGTAGGGTACCTGGAAATGAAAGAACCCGCCGCTGAATGCAGCCATGGAGTTGGATCGGTCAAGCACCAGGTCCGGCAACACCCTTACCCCGAAATGGGTGAGTACGTCGTTGATATTGGTGGTGACCTTTTCCGCCGCAAGCTGTCTTCCGACTTGAAGCCTGACCATATTGACCAGAAATATCTCCTTGCCTCCCCGCATAAGGAATTGGTCTAATTGATATTGTTCCTGATCGCTGACCTGCTCCGGTGAGAGCAGAACCAGTGTGTCCACATCATTCAAAGCGGATTTTCCCTGGCTCAGACTGATATTGCGCACATCGTACTGTTTTTGGAGGGCCATCTGGACCGTTGAGAATTGGTCCGGTTGCCGGCCGCTGGTATCCTTCTGCCACGAAACGAATCCAACCACCTCCGGATCCTTTTTGATTACCTTCAAAATAGCGGATGTCAGGTCATATTCCAGATTCTTGACATTCTGGATCACAGGGATGACCTCTTTACGGTCCTCGAACATGATGCTCATTCCAAGGTACAGGTTGGCCACCTCAGCCTTGTCCCTCTGGAAGATATTGACCTGTACCTTGGGTACACCGATAAATTGCATCCTTTGGCTCAATTCAGGGTCATCCTCCGGATCGATGAATTCAACCGAGAGATTGGTTCCTGCATAGGCTGTGTATTCATCCAGGATGTCCTTGACCTGACGTCTCAATTCAACCAGTTGCGGCGGCAACTCCTTGCTGAAATATGCCTGGACACTGACCACATCATCCAGGTCCTTCAGCACATTTTTGGTGGACTTTGAAATACTGTATATTCTGTTCTCTGTAAGGTCCACCCGATAGAATGCGGATAGAGAGATATAGTTGATCACAGCCAGTATTGCCATAACAATCAGGATATAAAGGATCAAATGGGTCCCGTATCCTATCTTTTTCATGCCCACGGCTTCAGCTCCATTTCCGGCTTTCTAAAGAGCGGATATTCAAAAAGATAAAAAATGCGATCACTGAAAGATAATATATAATATCCCGGGTATCGATGATTCCCCGGCCGATGCTTTCAAAATGGCTCCCCAGCCCCAGATAGGAAAGAACCGGCGCGAGGCGGGAGGGTACTGCCATCAGCACAAAATTTTCACCCACAATAAAGAGCGCAAAACAGAAAACAATCCCCATGATAAAGGCCACGATCTGGTTTTCGCTCAGGCTGGAGGCAAAAAGCCCTATGGCCAGGTATGCCCCTCCCATGAGCAGGGCCCCGAGGTATCCTCCGATAATGGGACCCAGATCGGGTTCTCCCAGTATGGCCAGTGTAATGGGGAGTGAGATACTCAACAAAACGGTCAGGCTGAGGAAAAGGTATGCAGCCAGGTATTTCCCCATGATGACCTCGAAATCATTCACAGGCAATGTCATAAGGACCTCAATGGTGCCCAGTTTTTTCTCCTCCGCCCAGAGCCGCATGGTAACCGCGGGGACAAAGAAGAGAAAAAGCCATGGCAGAAGGCTGAAATATCCGCGCATCAGGACCTGGCCGATCAGGAAAAAGCCTTTAAAAAAGATCC
>JBLIRM010000215.1:0-6051 GCA_049472295.1 bacterium
GAAGTCAGGGGCATAATCCTCAGCCACACCAATGAGGATGTAATCATCCTCCATGGCTTCCCACATGGTGACCTGATCAAAACACCGGGCAAAGGTTCGAACAATCAATCTGAAATTCTCCATGTCCATGGAATAACCATGGAACCACTGGGCCATCACCCCTTGGGGCTTCATTTTCCTTTTGCATTGATTGAAGAACTCCACGGTAAAAAGATCTGCAACCCCGGCGACCCAGGGATTGGAGGGTTCACTGATAATCACATCGTATCGTCTGTCCGTTGCCTTGACAAAGTGCTTGGCATCCTCGATATTCACGTAAATCCGCTCGTCCTTCCAGTAATCCTTGTTTTCCGGGGAAAAATATTTCGAGGCTTCAAAGACTGCATCAGATATCTCCACGCAGTCCACATGCCCGACCGGGTGGGTGAGCACGGAACCGATGGTGATGCCGCTTCCGATACCCACCACCAGCACATCCTGCATATCCTTTGCCAGAATCAAAGGGAGATGCCCGATCATGATCTGGGTGGGCATATCACCCATGGTGCTGGCCTCCGGCTTGCTGTTGATCAATAGGGTCTTTACCCCCAGCTTGCGCTCCACGGACACCGTAGCGCTCCTTCCTTCCCTGAAAAAGAGGACCTCCCCTTTTCTGGAATCCTCCATATAATCCTTGAATGTAAGGGGCTCCCTCCGGGTGAATCGTCCGGCGCCCGCATTCAGCATGTGTCGATCCCATTCCGGGAGAAAGGCAAAATAGAAGACCACCAGAAGCGAGAGTACCCCGATAAATGCCTTTCTATAAAAGCCCTTTTTATTGAGAGGAAAGGAGATGATCACAAGGCCAATGGCAAGGTTGATCAGGAATGCCAACTCTATGGTGTGTCTGATGCCGATCCCGGGGATGAGGAGAAGACCGGCAGTGAGTGCACCCGCCACCCCACCTGCGGTATCGAAGGCAAATACCGTTCCCACGTCTTGACCCACCTGTTCCACTTCCATGGCATACACCTGGCTCACCAGAGGCAGGGTCATCCCGAAGAAGATGGTGGGGACAAGCATGACCAGAAAGGAAAAACCGAATTTCAAACCTTGAAAGATCACGAAACTACCTGTGCTCCTCCCCAGGAGCAGGTTCAGCTCCAGAAAGGCAAAGGGGAGCCATTGATATATGGGAATAGAAAGGAGGATGGACAGGAATATACCCAGTTCGCACAGACCGAACAGAAGGTAAGGATCGGTATTGAGGTCCTTTTTTCTTGCAATGATAAGACTGCCCAGGCTGATACCCGAAATAAATGCCGCCAGCATGATGGGGAAGGAATAAGTGGTGGAGCCAAGGATAATGGAAAAGAGGCGGGTCCAGGCCAGCTCATAGGTCATGGCTGTAAAACCGGAGAGGGCCATGGCCGTGAGTACGATCATTACCTTTACCCCATGTCTGCCCCTCTCTCCTTCCGATGCTTCCCGGGACAATGTACCCGGAATCTCCTCGACAACACTGACCCTGCCTTGGATGTAGCTGAGGAAAAGGGCAACCATGCCGATACCTATGCTGATGCCGGCAGCCAGGTAATTGGATGCCGTGATCCCTAAGGCCCTGATCAGGAATAATCCCACCACCAGACATCCCGCAACTGCGCCAAAGCTGTTTATGTAATAAAGCAAGGATACATTGTGCCGGACCTGTCTGATATCCCTGGTGAGATGTCTGACCAGAACGGGCAGTGTCCCTCCCATGAGCAATGCAGGGGGAAATATGCTCGCCATGCTGAATATCAGCTTCAACAGGTTGAGTACAAAAGGGGAGCCTTCGAGGGTGGGAACGATTGATATATAAGTATGGGAGAGGAATCTCCATAAGAGGGGAAAGATAACGCCATAAATACCGATGAGCATCTGGAGCCATGCGAAAAGGGCAAGGTTGTTCTTCTGGCTGTCGGATAATCGACCGATCAGGAAATTGCCGAGGCCAAGCCCCCCCATAAAGACCGCCAGAACAATGGTATAGGCAGTAGTGGTACTCCCCAGAAAGAGGGTGAGGTATCTGGACCAAAGGATCTCGTATATGAGGCCGCAAGCCCCGGAGAGGAAAAAGAGGATCAGGATGGTCCAGTATGATAGATCTAAAAAGGATCGATGTGGTGTATTTTTATCCATTTGAATGAAAGAAACCCACTTCAACCGAAGTGGGTTCCTTGAAAGGGCATCGAAAAATAGTTACTCAAGATATTAGTCACGCTCTACCTTTTCTATTGCCAGCTCAATCTCCTCCACATTCACATCAGAGCCCTTCCCGTCCAGGGTAAATCCCTTCCATTTGCTGGGCCAGGCCTCAAAAAAGTTGTAACGGCCCAGCGGCTCCGCACTCCCAGGCTTTGAAACCACCACAGAACCTATTTTGTGGATCCCGCTTACAGCGCCTTCGGCAATGCTCTCATACCAGTCCCAGAGCACACCGCTGTCCAGATAACCCCGTTTGAGGATCATATTGGAGTATTTGGTGCGGCCCGGATGCTTTCCCAAAACCTTATGCATGCCGGCCAGGCTCGAATATGTTGGAATGCCTTCTGTGGGGTCTCCCTCCTTGTACTCGATGATCTCTGTCTCCGGCTCGGTTATGATGGAGGCATCCTCGAATACTGCCAGGCGTTCGTCACCCACGAAAAGCTCGTAATTCCGATCGGAAAAGGGAAGGTCATATGTGGAATATTTTTTGATCTCCGGATCTATCTCCTGGACCACCAGGGTGACCTCCTCCACCAGCACATCATTGCCCTTCCCATCCAGGCTGTATCCCTTCCATTTGCTCGGCCAGGCACCGAAAATATTGTACCGCATGATCTCCTCACCCGCCTGGTTGTAAAGCAACACTGCACCCTTTTTGGCCTCAACTGTACCCTCCAGGATGTCCTGCCGCCACTGGGAGAAGAAATCATTCAGGTTCCGGTCAGCCATTTCCGCCGGCGGAGTTTCCAGATCGACCCCCTCTTTGAGGGTTATATTGGAATTCTTGACACGGCCAGGTCTTTTCCTCAGGACCAGGTCATCCCCATCCTGATATTCGATGACCTCGGTCTCGGAGTCGAGCCCTTCCACATTTTTGAACGCGCCCACAGTCACACCCTCGATCTCTACCTTGAAATTGAATTGACCTATATGATCGATATCACTCGGCTTAGGTGACGGCTTTTTTACCGGAGTCACAAAAGGAAATCCCAACCCGTAAGGCAATGAGGCATAATTAAAGGTCGGTACAGGGCCCATGATGCCTGTTAAACCCAGTCCGCCAAAAGACTGGGAAAAGGGCATGGCTTGTGAAAAAGGCATCTGTACGGCAGACAGAACATTCCCTGCGTAGGGGAATGTGGTCAGACCAAAACCAAAAGAGGAAAACCCGGTATTGAAATAAGAAGGTAAACCCGAAGCCTGAAATGAAGAGAATGAATATGGAAGCGTGTTCTGCGGCAGATTGAAGGTTTGCTGACTGCCCGTATAAGGAGTATTAAGAAACAATAGAAGGGATAGAAAGAAAAAGGTTAATGTTATGGTGCGAAAATATTTCGTTTTCATAGTCCCCCCCCAACCTTATATAAAATATTATTAGGTATACTTTTAAATATTATCCTGCATACCTTTTAAATATTATGAGGCATGCCTTTACAGAAAAACTCCATATAATAATATCTTACACCTTTTAAAAACATCCGTCAAAAAATCATCACAAAAACCAAATCCCCTTTTCTCTGTGAACGGCATATTTTCAGAGCAAACATTCATGCCGCTTTCAGGGCAAAACCATTTACATGGTGACGGACTTAATATGTCATGCATCAAAACGCTGCATATCTTGACATCAAAGGGAAAATGATATACAGAAATATCGAAAATGTGGTTAAATCTTCTCATTTTTATTTTTTCCGTTTTTAAGAATAAGAAAATCACATTTTCAACAGTCTTAATATATGTAAGAAAGGGGGGATAAGTGATGAAACTCAGAAAAATGCTATGCTTGCTTGTCATCATTCTGGCAGTCTTGATGTTCCTGGTGTCCACTTCTCCTGTCCGGGCTGAAGACTACTCCGAGGAGGAAGAAGTGACCAGAACCGGTTCTTTCCTTCCATATTATGATCCCTACGGATTTTACGGGATACCAAATATCTATAGTTGGCAGTATCCCACTTCCCTCTATGGGGGATACAATCCCTGGGGATACGGGATGAATCTATTCGGGGCTCAAAATCTGTATTATCCGATCAATCTCCAAGGGACCGGTTTCGTCTTTCAGTATCCTTACATGCAGATTGCACCCTATATTGGGGCAACCACCTTCTGGCAAGATCAATTCCCGAACGCCGACTGGAGCAGAATACTGGCAGGCCAGTTCCTTGGTCTGATTAATCTTCCGGGACTTCCGAGTCTATTCTAAAACGCTCAAACCCGTCAGGAAACCTTTGATGCATGGCTCCTGGCGGGTTTTTTATGTATTCATTCCGCAAGGCGCAAAGAGGGATCTCCGAAAAGGAGATATTTTTGCGCGTGATGAACCATGGTAGGGGCATACCAGGTGGAAATCAGATCAATGGTATAATGGCACTGGTTGTCAAAGTATTCGTTCAACGCCCAGTTCCACATCCGTCCGAGGGTAACGGGTTCTCCGGCAATATCCCCGGTTGGTTTCAGATGATCATAGCTCTCAAAGAAATATTTCGCCAGGATCAGACCGCCAGCCTGGCTCCCGGTATAACAGCCGATATAACCGATGGCGCCATTGGGGTCCTTCACCAAAAGCTCTTCTGCAAAAGAGTCACGGTCGTAGCCGGTCGGCTGGATTGCCGCAGGTTCAGGCACGTTCCCCTCCCAATAACCCGGCGGATAGGGAGGATCATTGCCATGGATATCCTGATAATCCCCGTGCAAGGTATGAAACATGGCTGTATCACATGCGGCACTGAAGAATATTGGTAATCGGTCGGCATTATTCAAACCGGGCATATGGGTAAAGCAATCATATATCCCGCTATATCCATAAGGGGTGCCGTGTCCCACAAAGCAGACGAAACCCACCCCCTGATTGAGATAATTGTTGATCTGAGCCGCTCTGTCATTCTGGGTCCCTGTATTCTGGGAATAATAGTATTCCGTTTTTATGAATCCGGTCAGGCAATTGGCTGCAATCCAATCATTGGTGGCCTCGTCTGAATTGTAACCGGGATCCCCTGTCAGCAAAAGGATCTCGTCAAACCAATGCTTATAATTCGCCGATTCATAGGCAATCACCTTATCGCAGTAAATCGCTGCTTCCGAGTAACTAGATGCAGGCAAACGGCCGAGAGCGATATCCGGCCTCATATGCACCTTGTCTATAAAAATATCGCTATAGGTCGAACTGCTGCCCCAGATCATATTGATCTCACCATAATATCCATTGCCATTGGAATCCCAGTTGTCGAAACTCCCATCCCCCTTATATAGGTCTGCATAATAGAGATCGGACGGGGCAAAGGAGCCGTTAGAATTGGGGTCCGGAAGACGGCAATAACGTACAGGAAACTTGTCGCTGTCCCCCACCAGCATGACATATCTGCAATTATAATTTTTATAGGCATAGGAAATGGCCAGTTTGATCATTCCCGGCAGATCATCCATATGAAAAAAACGGGGATCGTCTGCAATCGCTTCCACGGAGATGATACTGGTTGGAATACCGGTATTGTTCTTATGATCCGATAAGCTGAGCAGGGCCGGACGAAGCTCCCAGGGCGTGACAATCAGCAGCTCACTCTCCTGGTTGAGGGGTGCATAGGTGACCTTCACGCTCTTTGTATCCGTTAGACCCGCATAATCAGCAGCCTGGATGTTAATATAGTTGTCACCCTCGTTCAACATGCACTTCAGCGTGTTATGGCCGAAATAAAAAAGCGGGGCACTCCCGGAAAAGGATACATTATGGACCACACTCTGATCTTCCCAATAAACTGTCATCCGGACCTCTTTGAGCTTGTCGTTTTCTTCGATGGCGCCATCCAGGGTAAAACAATTCTCCCCTTC
>JBLIRM010000216.1:0-5993 GCA_049472295.1 bacterium
CGAGCCCTACCGAAAGATCGTGTATGATGGTATTCACGTGCCATCCATACTGGCTGCTTATGAGCACAGCATTATTGTCAATTCTTACTCCAAGGCCCTCTCCCTCGCAGGCGAAAGGATTGGCTTCATTGCAGTCAATCCCCATGCAGATCATTTGAAGCCATTGATCGGGGCCATGGTTTTGGCCAACCGGATTCTGGGTTTCGTGAATGCCCCGGCCTCGATTCAACAGGCAGTGGGAAGGTTACAGGGGATAACTGTGGATATCGGCATCTACGAAAAAAAGCGCAACATGCTATGCGATGCCCTGGCAGCCATTGGCTACGATTTTACAAAACCACAGGGGGCATTCTATCTCTTTCCGAAATCCCCGATCGAGGATGACGTGGCATTCTGCAAAATCCTGCAGGAGGAAAAGATCCTGGCTGTGCCGGGAAGGGGGTTCGGCGGCCCCGGACATTTCAGACTGGCCTACTGCGTGGATGACAGGGTGATCGAGCGTTCCATACCGGCATTTAAAAGGACATGGGACAGGATCTGAAGCGCCCCCATCACATTCTTAACATGAATTGAAGGACCGGATATCGTTTCCGCAGATGTCACGGCCTCGATGATCATCCATATCTAAATTCCTCTGATGTAAATAACCTCTCTTTTTATTGTGACTTCCTGACTTACTTTCCCACCGGGAATTCCATGGTATTCCTTAAAAAAATCCTTCATCGTTCAAACCAATGGAAAGGGCTTATTTCATAGATATTTCCAATTTGACATCAATGTTTTCAATGGGTTATAAAATTATTAAGCAATGTAAAAAATTCATATTCCATCTTTGGTTGGAGGGAAAAGTCCCATGAAAAACTTTTTCGCCACTCGAAAGGGCATCATCTCGGTCGGGCTTTTCATTGGTGTATTTGCCGCCATCCTGCAGAAACTGGGCAACCCCAAAAACATGGGGATCTGTGTGGCCTGTATGGAAAGGGATATCGCCGGCGCACTGGGGCTGCATCGCGCAGCAGTGGTGCAATACATGAGGCCGGAGATCATCGGTTTTCTCCTGGGGGCATTCATTGCCGCCTTGATATTCAGGGAATACAAGGCCAGAGGGGGATCTGCGCCCATTGCCAGGTTCGTCCTGGGTTTCTTTGCCATGGTCGGCTCCCTGGTATTTCTGGGTTGTCCCTGGCGGGCACTGCTCCGGCTCTCGGGCGGGGACGGAAATGCCATCGTAGGGCTTCTGGGTCTGGTGGTTGGTGTGTGGATCGGAGTCCTATTCATAAAGTCGGGTTATAATCTGGGTCGAAGCCAAAGGGCCTATGCCTTTACTGGCATCCTATTCCCTTTGATAATGGTGGCCTTTCTGCTTCTTTTGCTCTTTCCTCCCAAACTCTCCTCCGGGGCGCTATTTTTCAGCACTCAGGGTCCCGGGGCGCAACATGCACCCATTATCATCTCCCTTCTGGTGGCCGTTGCCATCGGTTTTCTTGCCCAGAGGACAAGGTTCTGTACCATGGGTGCCTTCAGGGATCTGATCCTGATCCGGGACACCCATCTTGTATCCGGTGTCATTGCCTTAGTGGTGGGGGCCTTTGTGACCAATCTGATCTTCAAACAGTTCCATCCGGGATTCGCTGGCCAGCCCATCGCTCACAATAATCACCTCTGGAATTTCGGGGGAATGGTACTGGCGGGCCTGGCCTTTGCCATGGCAGGCGGATGCCCGGGACGGCAGTTGTTCATGTCCGGTGAGGGGGATGGGGATGCCGCTGTATTCGTCCTGGGAATGATAGCAGGCGCAGCATTCGCCCATAACTTTGCAATGGCCAGTTCCCCCAAGGGACCGGCCTTATGGGGTCCGGCTGCTGTTATCCTTGGCCTGATTATTTGTACTGCCATGGGATTAACAATGAGGCAAAGGGCCTGATGGGATAAAAATAAAGACCTGAAAATCAAAAAAACGGGATTATATATAAAGATCAAATTGACATAAGGAGGATCAGAACATGACAGAAAGGGTGGATGCCAGGGGATTATCCTGCCCTCAACCGGTTGTGTTGACCAGGAACAAGATGAAAGAATTGGTTCAGGGGAGATTCGAGGTGGTCGTTGAGACAGGCACCTCAAGGGACAACATCACGAGGCTGGCAGACTATGAAGGCTGGCATATCGAGGTGAAAGAGCAAGGGGATGAATTCCTGCTTATTTTGAATAAATAAACCTTCTATACTAAACGCTAAAAATAAACCGTCATTGCGAGGGCGCAGGCCCGAGGCAATCCGTTATGTAAAAAAGGTGATTTTTATCACTGTAAATCTTAGTGTTCGGAAGCAGGCTGGTCATGTTGAAGGATATATTAAAAAGAAAAGCCCGAAATAGGAACGAAGACGGAAGGGGTCTTTTTCTCTTCCAGGAGGCCGGACAGGCTATCAGGGCGGAGAAGACCCTGAAGAAATCAAATTATGATGTGCGGGTCATGGCACCCCCACCCCATCTCAGGACGGGCTGCGACCTGGTTGTGGCATTCGATATTGTGGAGCAGACTGTCATGAACCGGCTTCTGAATGAATCAGGAAATCCGCCCCTGGCTGTCCTTCCTGTATCGGACGAGACCATGGCCCCCCTGGATATCTGCCGGGTCAAAGACTTTGGGGATTACCTCATGGTTCGCGCAGCCAACATGAAAATTACGGTTGCAAAGCAGGATCAAAGAATTGTAAATATCTCAGGTGGGGGCTGTCCGGATGTCCCCTATCTGGCCAATGAAATGATCGGGAAACCCCTTCATGAGTGTATTGGTCCGGCCAAAATCGGTTTTACCCTATGTGCATACACATTGAATGTGGCCTATGAAGAGATGCAGCGTCTCCTAACTGATTCTGATTCTGTCTGAGATATATGGTATGTTATTGATCGGTGGCACGATACCCTGTGATGTGGGACAGGTGATCACAGGGAAAGCATATTATGAAAGCGGAAATATTCTGGCGGATAAACGTTCCCTGCCCGTCAGCCGGGGCACTGCAGCCCTGGTGGGAGCAGCGGCCATCACCTGCCGCCACCTGGGTCTGGAGCCGCCTCATGTCCTTCTCGCCGGGGACATCGGGCAGAAAACAACCGGTGCCATTATATATGAAAGCCTCCAGGCATTCTTGGAAAAGGCTCAGGTACATACCCTGACCCTCCACTACCTGATGCCCAATATCCGCTACCACAAAGCCCTGATGAAATCCATTCAAAAAAAATCCCCAAAACCCATCCTGATTGCCGATGCGGGTTCCATGTATGTGGCCAAGGCGGCCGGGCAGGCCCCCCTTTACGATCTTTTCACACCCGACATGGGTGAACTTGCCTTTCTCGCTGATGATCAGGCGGCACACCCGGCCTATACCCGGGGATTCATATGTCATCTGGAGGATAATGTGCCTGAGCTGATCAAACGGGCATTCGAATACAAAAATACGGCCCGGTATCTATGCGTGAAAGGAAGGATCGATTATATATGCCATGACGGGGTCATTCTGGACCGGATCGATGAACCCTCCATAGAAAGCCTTGAAGCGATCGGAGGTACGGGAGACACACTGACAGGGATTGCCTCGGTATTAATATCCAAGGGCCTGGATATCCATAAGGCCTGCCTTTCTGCGGCCAAGGCCAACCGATGGGCCGGAAAACTTTCGAGCCCCACCCCTGCCACACAGATCCGGGAGATCATCGATCATATACCGGAGGCACTCAATAAGGTTTAGATCATGAGCTTGTCCTCTTCAGGCAGATGCTCATGAGCGAGCTTTCCTTCCCCCCAGGGTCTCAGGGTCAGGATGATGCTGACCACCAGGGTGACAACCAGCCATCCCAATCCCAGGACCAGGAGTGCGCTCACTTTGTAGCCCTCATAGGCGGTTTTGACTTCCCCCATGAGATTGGTGATGAAAATGATAAGGAGGATGCCGGGTGTAAAGATCTTGATGGCATAATCCCAGATCCTGTTTATCCTCCATCCGGAGATGGCATTGATATGACTTCGTAACACCTTTGCCTTCAGGAACCAGCCCACGGCGATGCATTCCAGTATGCCTGCAAATATCAATCCGTAACTGGTCAGGAAATGGTCCGCTATATCCAGCCAGTAGAGTCCGGCCCTGGTTGTAAAAATGAGACTCCCCAGGAAACCCAGGATGCAGGTGGCTGTGACCACCTTCTCCCGCTTAAAGTCAAATTTATCTGTGACAGAGCATGCAAAGGCCTCGATCAGGGATATGCCTGATGAGAGTCCGGCCAGTAAAAGGGCCAGAAAGAATAGGACCCCGAACAGATTGCGCAGAAAGGGAAGATTGGATATGGCCTCGGGGTATGCAACAAAGGCCAGTGTGGGTCCGGACTTGATCACCTGGTCAATCCCCACCCCTTTGGTATGGGCCATATATCCGAGCACGCCGAATACAGCAAAACCGGCGAAAACGGAATAGATGCAATTGGCAAAACTGGTGATAAAGGCGTTCTGAACAATATCCGTCTTCTCAGGCAGATAACTCGCATATGCTATCATGATGCCAAATGCAAGGGAAAGGGTAAAGAATATCTGGCCATACGCTGCTATCCATACATCCCAGTTCATGAGTTTCTTCCAGTTCGGCTTCAGATACCATGCAACCCCTGCTCCAGCCCCTTCGAGTGTCAGGGACCAAAACACCAGTATGGCTGTAAGTATAAGGAGTGTGGGCATAAAGATCTTACAGGCCTTCTCGATTCCCCGGTCAATGTCCTTGTAACAGATATACCAGCATATGCCCCATACCAGAAATGTGGAGATTAAAATGGAGACCTTGAAACCACCTATCTGCCAGACATCCGAGGAAAGCCCCAAAAACTGATTCAGGAAGAATCCCTGGGCATCGCTCCCCCATTTGAGGGTCAGGCTAAAAATGGTATAATTGATACACCAGCCAATCACAACGGCATAATAGAGCATGATCCCGAACATGGCGAATACCGGCATCCACCAGCCCAGCCACTCCCACTTTCGATCGATCCTTGCGAAACAGAGGTTGGATGAACCATGGATCTTGTGGCCAAAGCCATACTCAAGGATCATCAGGGGGATACCTGCTGTGAGAAGCGCCACAAAATAGGGAATCAGGAAGGCACCGCCGCCGTTCTCGTAGGTCATATAACTGAACCGCCAGATATTCCCAAGTCCAATGGCTGAACCGATAGCGGCAAGCAGAAAACCCATATTCGATCTCCACTTGGTACGTTCCATGGAAAGGCCTCCTTTGGATGAATCTGGTTAATGTATGAATGTCTTTATAATATAAGATATGTAGCCGAGTATAAATGAGATTTGAGCATCGGTCAAGAAAAAGGGTTGTGAGCAAACATATTTACTGCACTGGTATAAGGGTGTGAGCGAACATATTTAGTCCGCTTGACGGGAAGTGAGGTTGTTGTGAGCAGACATATAGAAGGGAAGGGAAAGGAACATTGGCGCAAACTGATCGGTTATATAAGTAATTGTAAATATGTCTGCTCACGGAGAGGGAAAGGGAAGAACTGCATCCCTTGGAAAAATTGGCTGCTTTGTTGAGGAGATGTGATCCTTTTTGTATCGCTCCGTAAATATGCCCGCTCACGGCGTTGGGAGGGGAAGGGGGGTACCCTCCGCTACGGGTTTAAGTATCCCAGTTGAGGGAGCTTGAAAAAAACTCATGCATCGATTCTGTGAGATGCTTGAAAAGAGAAAGCCATGAACGACATGCATAATACAGATAAATACTGGATCGGCACGTCCGGTTGGTCTTATAAACACTGGGAGGGGCGATTCTATCCCGAAGGGCTGAAAAGCACCGACTGGCTTGGATTCTATGCCGATCATTTCCGAACGGTGGAGGTAAATGCCAGCTTCTATCGTCTCCCCTTCAAAGGGATGATTACCGGCTGGGCCCGAAAGACACCCCCTGGCTTCAGGTTTGTGATCAAAGGGAGCCGCAGGG
>JBLIRM010000217.1:0-5676 GCA_049472295.1 bacterium
ATTCCAAACCGATCTGTTTCAACAGTACACGTTGTATTTTCAGCATTACAATTTTTTAATCCTTCACCAGTAAAATATGGGGGCTCTATTTGGTTTGTATCATTTTGGATATTTTCTATTCTAAATTCGACATCTTCCCCTATTGCCACTATTCCTGCGCTATCTCTGCCAAGATTTGGCAATGCAACCGTTATCACGATACCTGCAGCCACGAATACGATTAGCAGTGCAACAGCCCCTTTAGGAACACTTAACCTGACACCAAGCACACTGGTCTTTCTGATCCTGTTATTTACATTACATTGAGGAAATTTTTTCCTGTTTAAAATTGATAGACTCATAAAAAGTCCCAAAAATGTCATTGTGGTGAGACTAAACCCGTAGCGAATTGTGGGTGGAAGCGAAGCAATCTGGCATGTCATATCTAAATACATTTATTAGATTGCTTCATCACTGCCCCCTTCGCTTTGCTCGGGGCTTCGGCTCACCGTCGCAATGGCTCGATTCATGGCTTTTTAAGAGATCATCAATATTAATCATGATTATGTTTGGTAAAATTTGGTCAATCTACGCAAAATAAACTCAATTTCATGAGTTGATCGAATCTTGTGATTATTATAGAAAAATGACATTTTTGTGGAGTGAGATCTGGTCCGGTCCAATAAACGACATAGTGTAGGAACAATTTTTAAAGGCAGGTTACTAGTAAATATGTTCAATTAATTATTGGGTGCAGGGAGTTAAAGATCCTTTCAGATCGTTAACCTCACAGGAGGTGGATGTGATGAGAAACCACTATTTTTTATCTATCATATTATGCGGATGTATTCTGATGATATTTGCCTTTTTCTTGTCCACGTCATGCTGCGCCCAGTGGTTCGGAGCCCTACCGGGTATACCTTATGCCCCTGTTTATCCTCAAATATCTGATCTTTTCCTTAAGACTTATAATCCCTTCTTTCCTATCATATCACCGCTACAAACGATTGGCGCACCCACGTTGAATCCTATTCTAAATCCCTATCTTGCCTGTTTGCCGACCTTTAGCCGTAATGCTGCCGCCACTATTGTGGTCCTGCCCCAGCCGGCACCTGCAGTTTCGGCATACGCACCTCTCGGGACACTCAATCTCACGCCCAGTACCCTGGTATTCTTGATTCTCTTATTTACTTTGGAGGGATAGATAAAAAGTTTATGAATTTTATCAAACACTTAAAGCGTATGGGAAGGAAGCAAGGAGTCAGCAATGAGATGCTATAAGAGAACCATCATAATATTTGTATTTTTTTTCCTTGTATTGGGATTTGCAGCACAAATCTCTTCTGCCCAGGGTTTGTGGGGTCCATATGCTAATCCATTAAATCCGTTTTGGGCTGGTTCCGGTTTTTATGCGCCCCCTTTTTTCTCTCTGGGACAACCATTATTTTTACAGCCTGGTCTGATTTCTCCCCCATATCTATCGTCTCAGGCCTGGGGCAATCCATACTGGCCGGCAATTACACCAGCAACAGCATTATCCGCCCCTTTTCAGAGGGCCCCTAACGCAACCATCATTTTTACTTCTCCGGCATTAACTGCTGTAACTGCAAGTCCGGGCGTGATACTGATTGGCGCCAATACAGTTCTGGGGCCCCAGACAGCACTGACGGCACCTGCGGTAGTTGCTTCAGTTCCCACAACCCCGACAGTGGTTAATCCAGCGCCGGCACCGCTTTTTAGTCTTTTGGCTATAATATATGCCAGTGCCCTTTACGAAGGGGCTTTATCCACAGCGAATCCATTACTTTTTGCATATCTTCAAACATTAGTTTTTTGAAAGAAGGGTTTCATTTTGAATAACATGCTAAAATTTAAAGTTTAAAGGAGGTTTTGCTAATGAGAATCCATGATAGCTCCATCTATGCATTGATCTTGCTGGTGACTTTGATTATTTTATGTAGCTTTGCAACAGAAGGAATGGCACAGGCTCCCCTCTTTTTTCCTCAATATGTGCCATGGGGAATCAATTCCTTCATGTATCCATTTGCACCTATTCCGCCGACTATTACTGTTCCCGCTTTCTTTCCCCCGAGCTATCCTACGATCCCATATTATAATGCACCTGTTTTCTCCCCATTGACCAGGGTCGGAGCTGCCACAATTATTGTCACCAATCCAACGGCCGGAACTGTGAGCGTGATTAATCCTGCGGTGGCGACGACTCCGGCTGTGCCTGCGGCAACTTCGCCGGCACCTTTATTGTCCCTATTGGCGACCGTTTATACCAGTGCGCTATATGAAGGGGCTCTCAGCACGGCGAATCCGCTGCTTTTTGCACTGCTTCAGAACCTGTTTCTGTAAGGATTAAATCCGGGCTTTCACGCTGGAAAGGATAAATCTTGTGAAAGCATACAATAATCAATTAAGTAGGAAGAAGAAAATGATGGATAGGAGATTTGATTTTCTTTATGCACTTTTGCTTTTGTTATGCATGGGGTTACTCATTGCTTCCCCCACGGAGTGCCAGTTTTCGGGGATTACACTCAGCCCGCCCAATGCCGCCATAGGTTATGGTGGCCTTTACAATCCGCTTGTTTTTACACCCGGTTTCACTGCAAGATCTGCGGCATTATCAACCCTCACTTATCCATTTGGGGCTTTCGGACTGGGGGCATTCGGGCTCGGCAATCCATTTGCAGCCCTTTCCCAATTTGGCACAGGGACATTCAATCCGCTTTTTGGCTTCAGCAATTATGGCTTGGGGGTTGGAAACAGCTTAAGCACTTTAAGCGGATTAAGTACAAGTATTTTTAATCCTCTTTCTTTAGGAAATCTATCCGCCTTATCTCTGGGTTTGGGTTTTGGGCTCGGCAACCCGTCTGTTCTGATCCCGGGTGCTACAGGCCTATTGGGTAATACCGCCCCTTTGGGTGCAATTTCTCCCATCAGAACGTCCGCACAGTCAGGGACCTGGACCGGCACATGGCAGAGCACATATATCGCTTTTCCCATACTCTGGAACACAGGGCCCATGTCCCTGAATATTGTGGAGGATCCATTGCTTGGTGTTGTGGCCGGAACGGCCATTTTACAGGATAGCCGTTATGCCAGTATTCCTTTCGAGGTCAGCGGGGTCCTGGTCAATGATACCATCACCCTGGAGGGATTCCTGGGCACCGGCTATGATTGTATTCTGACATGCATCTTGACCTCCCCGACAACAATAGCTGGTTTTTACACAGTACTGGGGACAACCATACCGGTCATGGATGAGGGCATATTTAATCTTACGTTAGTTCCCCCGGTTATTTTCTAAGATAGCTCTTTTGACGCCTGTCCCCTGTTGAGGATATAATGAGTGTTTAAAACAGCGGACAGGCTTTTTCTTTATGAAGAGGAAGCATATTGAAAGGACAGATTAGAAATGAAGAGGATACTTTTACTCATTATAGTTTTGGCTGCTTTTCTAATGACTGCGGCAGGGACTGCCACGGCCATGGGCAACCGTGTCAAAGGGCCTTCCTATAATCTGCTCCTTATAACGATTGACACACTCAGGGCTGATCATCTGGGCTGTTATGGATATAAAGAGGTCAATACCCCTCATATTGATTCTCTGGCATCAGAAGGCGTGCTGTTTACCCATGCCTTTACGCCTGTACCCATCACCCTGCCATCTCATGTCACAATCATGACCGGGCTCTATCCGATTCAGCACGGAATCCGCAACAATGGCAATTATATCCTGGGGCGGGAAAAGATCACCCTGGCCGAAATTATGAAGGCCAAAGGATACCGGACCGGTGCCTGCATCGGGGCTTTTGTCCTTGATTCTCTCTTTGGTCTGGATCAGGGATTTGACTTCTATGATGATTCTCTTCCCAAGGAGAGTGCTGCCACAATGCTTCTCGAGAATGAGCGAAGGGCGGAGGCCGTCACAGAAGCAGGACTGAAATGGCTTGAAAACAATGGGGGAAACAGAGATGCCCCCTTTTTCCTCTGGTTACATTACTTTGATCCCCACGCCATTTATCTCCCCCCCAGCCCATTCAAAGAGGAATACAAGGGACACCTTTATGATGGTGAAATCGCTTATACAGATAAGTGTATCGGCGATCTCTTTCAAGGCATGGAAACCATGGGGCTCATGGAGGACACTGTGATCATCCTTACATCCGACCATGGGGAAGGACTCGGGGAGCACGGGGAACCCACTCATGCCATCTTTATCTATGATACAACAATGCATGTCCCCCTGATCATTCGCACACCCAAGGGTATGATACCGCATGGAAAGGTCAATACCATGGTCACGACTCTGGATATCTTCCCTACGGTTACAGATCTTTTCTCTATACCTTTAGAAGAATCCGCAAAGGCATATTGCCATGGGACAAGCCTTTTACCCCTGGTAATGGGACATGCGGGCCCTTTTCATAATGAGATCCTTTTTGAAAGCCTTTATCCGGAACTCAATTTTGGATGGAGCAGGATCGAAGGGATCAGAACCCCTGAATGGAAATATGTGAAAGCACCCAAATCAGAGCTCTACCATTTGAACGAGGACCCCAAGGAGGAAAAAAATCTTTATCCAACAAAAACGGATTCCTGGCAGAAGAGGCTTTATGGACTGAAATCTGCCCTCGGGCCTGAGCAAGAATCCAAGGTGGCGCTCGATGGACAGGTCAAGGAACGCCTTGAAAGCCTCGGATATGTCTGGTCAGAGAAAATCGAGGAATCCGAGGAAAGGCCCGATCCCAAGGATATGATCCACGTTATGGAAGGAATAGACCGCGGGGTATCATTTATCTATTTGGGATTCTATGATCGGGCCAGAAAAGAGTTCGAAAAGATCCTGGAAGTGAACCCGGGAAACGCATCTGCTCTATTCTATCTGGCATCCGTAGAGGAAAGGACAGGGAATCTGGCGGAGGCAGAGATGGCCTTCAAACGTCTCCTGTCAATCTCCCCAAATTATCTGGATGTCCATAATCATCTGGGTGTCATTTATCATAAACAGGAAAAACTGGACATGGCCTTAAGGGAATTTGAATTGGCACTCGAACAGGCTGAATATGCAGAAATCTATTACAATCTGAGTGTGGTATATAGAAAAAAAGGGCTTCTGGGGAAATCGGAGAATGCCGCTCAAAAGGGCCTGGAACTGGACCCTCAATACGCCGATGCCCTGAACCAATTGGGGCAACTCGCCCTTGACAGGAATGAATCGGGACTTGCACTGATGTATCTCCAGCAAGCGATTCAGATAAAACCGGAACACCTGGAGGCCCACAATAATCTGGGTGTGGTCTTTCATAAGCAAGGGCGGGAGGATGATGCCATCAAGGCATTTGAAAAGGTCTTGTCAATAGATCCGAATAGTGCCGAGGCACACAATAACCTTGGTAGTGTGTATATGACAATGGGCCTCTATGATCAGGCAGAAGATGAGTTCAACAGGGCGGTTCGCATCAAACCCGACTATCTGCAGGGGCTTATAAATCTTGGCACCGTTCATTTTCATCAGGGAGACTATACCAGTGCCATGGACCTTTATTTTCAGGCGATCGAGATTAGACCCGAAAATCAGGAGGCATGGTCGCACCTGGGGATTCTATTCCTGGCTCAGGGAGAATATGATGAGGCTTACAGGGCCTTGGATAAGGCCCTTGAAAAGGGCCCCAAATCGGCTGATCT
>JBLIRM010000218.1:0-5889 GCA_049472295.1 bacterium
CCGGAAGTCGTGGTATCGTACCCCCCCATAAAGACCGGTTCTATTGGATCCGAGATATCGATAATCACCAGGCCATTTTCATCATCGGTCACATACGCATAATTTCCGGCAACCTCAATACCCGATGCCTCACCCTTGGTTGCATAACCGCCGACATAGGAGGGATTTGTCGGATCCAGGATATCAATAATCATCAGGCCATTTTCACCCTCAGCCACATACGCATAATTGCCGATGATGGCCATATCCCGGAGATATTCCAATGAATGGTATCCTCCGATATAGACAGGCTGAGTCGGGTCGTTGATATCCAGGATGACCAGGCCGTTTTGACCATAAAACGTTTCCATGAACACTTCATTCACATATCTCAACGTACTATTCTTTTGAACCCCTAAGATCGCATATCGATTCGCACCATAATCCGGTTCATATAATCTGATTGTGGTTACCTTTCCGAAACCCAAATTGATTTCTTCCTTCGGAAGATTGGGATCTGCGACATCTATGATAAGAAGTCCGTCTTCCGTGCCGCAGTAAGCATAGCGATAATAAGGATTGCTGCCTTCAATGATTTCAACGCAAGAAACCGCACCCTGATACCCCCATTTTCCTACCAGCCCCAGATTCACACTATCCCTGGCATCACCGGATTTATTGAAAAAAGACAGAACAAGACAAATCGATATCATAAAAAGAAATATCTTTACATTGAATCTCTTTTTTTTACCTTGGATTCGCATCTCTCATACTTCTTGGATTCAGGACAACTAAAATATCGTGAATCCTCTACCTTGTGCTCACCGTATAACCGGCCTTGACCCCCCAACTTTTCTCCCCTTTTGGTATACGTGCTGTGGATGATCCTTCTATGACCGTCTGAATGACAGCCTTGCTGATCATTTCCTTTCCGTTCTTAAATATATTATAGATCATGCCGGGAAAAATCCCATTTTCCGAACCGATGTCCACATGGATGGTCCGCCCCTCTTTTTTGACAATTTTTCCAGAACACAGGGGAAAGGCATCACGGAATTTCATGGCAAGACCTGAGATGATGATATTCAGATCCTCAAATGCCTTATCACCTTTGAAATCCTTTATAGGGGCGAAAACACGGTTTATGAGCAGGGTCATCCCGGTCTCCACATCCACAAACCGGGCACGTATTTCAATTCCATCCGGTAGTTTCTGAACATCGGTAAAAATGACGCCTTCAGCAGGGGTGACCCTGGCAATCTGCTTGGCCACATCCCCTTGGGAGATCTCTCCTGCCTGAATGGACTTTTCAATCATCAGCCAGGGGAGCTTCTCGCGCTCCACAAGGTTAAAACGGGCTTGATGTGCAAAGGATTCCAGAAGCCTTTTGTAAATATACGCCTCAGTTTCGGCTGTATCCTCCCTTTTTTGATCCAAAGGGACGATCGCCAGAACCATCCGGTGACCCCCTTTGTAACCTTTATGCGAAGGGATCTTCTGGATAGAGACCTGATGTGCCTTTTGATTGCCGATGTTATCTTCCACCAGTAACTCCAGGCTGTTATACCCTTCCGTAAGCGGGCAGATCTGATTGAGGTAATATGTGTGATATCTCCGTAATTCTTCCTTCAGCCTCTGGATCATCCCTTGAAATTTTGTGTTTTCTTGTTGACCGGGTCTTTCCCAATTCCTTTCGATCATAGCTTCCATCCGGCTCATATCCAAAAGATCCCGACCGTTTAAAGAGACCCTCCGGATACCATTTGTGGCCCCTATTATGGCTTCCAGAAAGATCTCCCCATAAGATGTTTTCAGATCCGGTTGTGTTGGGTAACGGATATCAAAAGAGATATCCGCATCTCTGGGATTCGCATCTCGAGCCTCCTCCGGAACCATGCCATAACTCAATGGAAGGAGAAAAAAGACCAAAAGCCATATCACAACCACAGATGGGCTGTTTTTGTGTTTATGCCTTTTCATTACCTTTCTCACCTTAAGGTCATATCCATTTTTTATTCTTGTAACTGTTCACCCTATTGTCATTGTAAGTCATTGCGAGTGAAGCGAAGCAATCTTGTTTTTTGAGATTGCCACGTCGCTGCGTTCCTCACAATGACAATAGGGAAATGCGGTGAATGGTTACTATTCCCTTTCTCACCCTAAAGTCATATCCATCTTTTGTTTTCCCCTGATGAACCCTGAACATCAGGTGCCCTATCTTGTCCTCACCCAATCACCTACATTGATATCCCGGGATGTCTCTCCCGTTTGGATCTCGGCCTCGGAGAAACCTTCCCCGGCTTCCCTGATGCTTGCCTTGCCGATCAACTCCCGTTCATCTTTAAAGATATTGAAACGCATACCCGGAAAGATCCTCTTTTCCGAACCGGTGTCCACATGGATGGTTTTCCCCTTTTTGGCAATAATGGTGCCTGTACATACTGGAAAGGAGTCACGAAACTTCATGGCAAGGCCGGAGGTGATGGTATGGATGTTTTTGATCTCCTCAGAAGGGGTAAACACATCGTGAAATAAGCGGATGAGACCGGTATCAACCTCTACAAACCGTGCCAGTATTTCCGTGCCGTCCGCCCTTTTTTGGATATATCCGCAGATGACCCCTTCCGCAGATGCCATCTTTCCGATCTCTTGGGCGATATCTTCTTGATATACCCGATCTCCGGATTGGATCGTCTTCTCGATAATCACCCAGGGCAGCTTTTCACGCTCAACGAGATTAAAGCGGCCATCGTTGATAAAGGATTCGATAAACTTGTTGTAAATGTAACGCTGGAGATCGGATTCAACTGCTGTCACTGAGTCTAAGGGTAGCAGGGCCAAAATCATCCGCTGTTCGCTTTTAAAGACCTCTTCTCTTGGAATCCTTTGTATATGGAAAAGTTTTGTTCCCTGGTTTCCCAATTTATCCTCAACCAGGAGATTCAGGGTGGTGAATTCCTCCGTCAGGGGAATCCTTTGATTTATATGATAAATATTATAACTCCGGACAACCTCTTGGAGCAGATCGATATATCTCTCAGGCTCCTTATCCTGTTGAATCAACATGTTTATAAGGTTCTGCATGTTATCTTCGATCGCTGTCTGCACTTCGGCCACATCAAAAATCTGCCGATCATTGACTGCAATCCTCTTTATCCCGTTTTGGGTCTCGATCCTGCCCTCCAAAAAGACCTCCTGGTAATAGGTGGACATATCCTCCTGAGGCGGATGGGTGATATGGAATGAGATGTCGTTTTCCCTTGTCAGCATTGCCAGAAGCTCCGGGTCAGGATCCTTGCAAGCAAGACGATTGGCGAGGTAACGGGGCCGTTTTTGAGCGGAAAAGAGGGCGATCTCCCCTTGGGTAATGTTTCCTGCCCGGTCCTGCGTCCAAAAAGGGATACTCTCTGCACCCGGAAGAATGGGCACAGCTTGTTCGATAAGGAAGATCTGTTCAACACCCAATCTTGGAACCTCCCTTTGATCGAGTTTAAAGGAGACAATACCGGATTTGTCATAAACCACAGCAGTGATCCGGACCTGGTCATATCCCACGGTCTGATCCGGTTCAATAGGATTTACAATGACCATGGGGCCCTGTTGGTCAAGATATATACTGATCTTCTTTACAACTTCTCTGTCCACCAGATCCCCGGCCGCAATCCGGATCGTGTTCCATCCCTCCTCAAGATCAATGGGCACGGTAAAGGGAATAGATGGCTCAGCAAGTTCCATGAAAAAGGGTTTCTGATTGATTGAAATCGCTGCCACATACTGATCATCTTGGACAATCCCCTTGAGTTGGAAAGGCGTTTGATTGATCAGATATGCATCCTCCAAAAATTCCATGTGAATCACCGGCGGTGCGATGTCTTTGCCGGTTTCTAATAGATAGGAGCGCCGGACCTGATTGAGATAGTATTTTGCCCTGGCTGATGGTGACTGGCTCATGGAAAGTTCCAATTCCTCCAGTGCCTCTTGGATCTTTCCTAAACGAAAATTGCAGATTCCCAACTCCCGGTGAGGAAAATATTCCTCCCGGAAATGCATACCATAGGCCCTGGCATGCCTTTGATCCTTGTAGCGCAAATCAACGGCTTGGTTAAACTCTTCAATGGCATAATCCCAACACGCCCCCTCCATACAGCTTACACCCCGCCTGTAGCATGCATCCCAATTAACGACATATATCCGATCCGATGTGACGCAATACTGACTGCCATCTTTAATGCAGATCCTTTTCTGCACTTTGGCACACGAGATCAGAGATATGAACAGAAACAGCAAGAGTAAGGCAATGAAACATCCCTGAACCCTGTTTGGATCTTTCATTGCCCTGTACCGGAAACTCTTATAGGAATGGCCCTAATACGGTCACCGGTCTTGAATGCCTTTTCCTCATCAAGAATCTTAGCAAGGGCCGTGCGTTCATATATGGACCTTATCTGTATGGTTCCCTTTGGCAGCTCCTTATCTGTTTTCCCAAGAACTGAGAAGGATTGATCCTGGGTGATGCCCACAGAGGACCCAAGATTGATTTCCACGGTTTGGCCGTCTAAAGACATGATCCGGCCCTGGAGGGGATATTCCGTTTCAAGGGTTCGGACAGTTTTCCGGACGAGTTGAGAGGCCGTATCATCGATGGATTCCATCTGAGGGGAGAATGCACTGGAAAAAGCGGATATAATCTTGGTGCTCTTCGTTTCCACCATGCGAAGGCTCACTTCGGATCCTAATTCCTGATTCAACTGATATGATAAGGGTTCAGGAAAGAGGATAACCTGTGCAGAGAGGATCGTATAGGCATCCTTTAGAGAATCCGTTGACAGATTTGGAATCCCTATATTTAATTCCTGGAGGAGCACAGCCAGCCGTTCCCTTTCAAGAATCGACATGCCTAAGGATTTTGTCTGGGTAAATGCCTCTGTCATCCTTTTAAAAATCCTTTCAAACGGCGGTTTTAACGATTCTGTGGAATCGGGGTCCAGTTTCTCCCAATTGGGTGAAATCATACAGACATTTATGGGCGTGGATGTCCAGGGATCAGATTGCTTGCCTTTTTTGAAAAATCCCCCTTCTTTTAAACGGTCATTGAGTTGGTCCTGATAAGAAGAGAGCAGATGGATGATCTGGACGGTCTTTTGTAAGTCGGAGTCAGGGATGGTCTGGGAAATCATGCTTCCAGGGGATAAGGCCAAATTTTGAGGCTTAGGTTTTTCCCTCCCTTGCTGCATGACCATAAAAAGTATCAAGATCAAAAGAGAAATACCCATACCCGCAGCAACAGCCCACCAAATCCGAAATCCTTTACCGACTTTTTCTTCGGTAAGACTCCTCTCCACCTCCAAAGACCTGACACTTGCATCAGAGGTCGCAACACCCACAAGTTCCTGTTCTTCCTCCTCGGTCTCGGCCAGATTAATCTGATCCATATAATTGGATGTGGGATCTCCGTATAGAAGATAACTTGCCCAGACGATCGATTCCTCACCATATTCCTTGATCAATGACCGCCTGGCCTCCCTCATGGCCTCACCTGTGGTCATGCCGGATAAAAGCTGTTTATAAAACTCCAGGGCAAAGCGCCTGCTGGGTTCATCCAATATCTCCCAAAATGTCCCCACATAATGTTTGACGCCTGCCAGCAGAAAGGCATTCGCCAATCCAAAGATCTCATTCTGATATTGCTCTGCAAGGGCCCATTCTTCGGTACGGGCCGATTGACATGCATTTGAAAAAATGAGTGTGGGAATGGTCGCTGAACCGGCCATTTTTATGATATCCTGAGCAGTTAGACTCGCCTTACTCAACCGCCATCCGCTTCTTTCCGGATTCTCTTTCACATAGTCCGCATGCCCGGCGAAATGAACAATATCAAAGTATTTCATCTTTTCCTTGAGGAAGGATGGG
>JBLIRM010000219.1:0-5815 GCA_049472295.1 bacterium
ACACTGCACCTTCCTTATGACAGGCCATGCATGCACGAATGTGTGTTTTCGGACAAAAACCAGGAGATATACAAGGTGGCCACCATTGATATGGCCAAGAGACTCATGGATTACGGATTCCATCCACCGACCGTGTATTTCCCCCTGGTGGTTCACGGCGCCATCATGATCGAGCCCACAGAGACCGAATCCAACGAGCACCAGGATCTTTTCATCGAGGCAGTCAAGGCCATTGCCGGTGAAGCCAGGGAGAACCCCGACCTGCTGCATGACGCACCGAAAAGGTGTAAGGTCAAAAGGCTGGATGAGGTGACTGCAGCTCGAAAACCCTGTCTGGCCGGATAATAAGAAATCCCAATCCTGTTCGAAATGGGTTCGAAACCCTTGCATGAGCCGGATGAGACATTTAATGGATCAGACTCATGGAGAATCTTTTGGATGAAAAGTGAATGCAATGACAGATGATCGGCCCCTGGAGATCGTGATTATCGGACTGGGTGTGGGCGGGCTCTATGCCTCGAAGAGCGCCCTTGGCTTTAATCCGAAATGCCATGTCACTATTATCGAGAAAAGGGGATTTGACCAGTTTTCCCCATGCGGCCTTCCATTTGTGCTTGAGGGGATCATCAGGGATTTTGAGGCACTCAAATATGATGTCCCTGTTTTTAGTAAGAAACTGACAAAGCTCCTTCATCATGAAGCCGTATCCATAGACCACCGGGAAAGGGTGGTGAGGGTTCTGGATCTTGGAAGTTCGGAGGAAAAGGCAATCGCATATGACAGCCTTATCCTTGCAACGGGTGTAACGCCCATGAATCTCCCCATACCGGGTGCTGAGGTATTTTTGGGAAGAGGGGTCCATCTGGTATGGGATATTGAGACCGGCCGTACCCTTCTGGAGGCTGCAAGGGCCTCAAAGAAAAAGAGGGCGGTGGTAGTAGGTGGCGGTGCCATAGGTCTCGAGATTGCAGCCGGGTTGAAGAAACAGGGCCTGGATGTGGCGGTCACCAAGAGAACACCCCACCCCTTTCCACGCAATCTGGACCCTCATCTAGGAAAGATCATTATAGAGCACCTTGAAAAGATGGGCATCAGGGTCCTTTTCGGTCAGGGGATCGATGCGATCAATGGGACTAAACAGGTGGAGGCTGTGCGGATCGGAGGTGAGGCCATGGAATGTGACATAGTGGTGATGGCAGTGGGAATGAAGGGAGATATGAGGCTGGCTCATATGATCGGTGCGGATACCCGGGATGGATCTATTCTGGTGAACAACCGGATGGAGACCTCAGTTAAAGATGTATATGCTGTAGGGGATATCATACAAACTTATTCACGCATAGACGCCACTCCGGCCACAATGCAGCTTGCCACTGCGGCCTATCGAGAGGGAATGGTGGCAGGGATCAATGCAGCAGGGGGAGATACCCCCTATCCTGGCGCTCTCAATACATTTCTGACTGTAGTCGGAGGTCTTGAGATCGCATCCACCGGATATACCCTGGAGAGAGCAAAAGGCCTGGGATATGATGCCAAGGCCATATCCACAGTCCGGGATACCAAGCCCCATTATATGCCCGATCCGAAACCGATCCATCTAAGGGCGATCTGCGATGCCAGGGATGGGAGAATCCTGGGTGCCCAGGCTGTCGGGGAGGAGGGGGCTGCCTGGAGGATCAATCTGTTCGCCTTGGCTATCCAGGGAGGGATGACACTCTATGATATTCAGGATGCCGAGCTTTCCTACAATCCTCCGCTATCCCAGATGTATGATGCAGTCGCCCAGATTGCGGAGGTGGGCCTGAAAAGGCTGGGGCTTCCGCCTCGAAAATGTCCAAAGGTTTTTTCCCCATCCTTTGATTGAGCCCATTTAGGGATGATGAACCCATTTTGCCCTAAAGCGTCATTTACCATTCAGGTGCCATTTCGAAGAGCCAAAGAAGATTCCTCGTTTGACTCGGAAAGGCTCAGAAATCTTATTACAAAACAAATAGTTAAAGATTTCTTGCTTTACTCGAAATGACAAGTATCATTGTAAGGTTAGGCGTTTCGATAGATCGGAGAGAAACCGGATTGCAAAACAATAAGGACAATTTGACAAAGGAGTGTCAAAAAAAGGGATGGTTCTGTATCGAACTTCCTTTGACCGACTACAGGGAGGCATGGGACATTCAAACCCTTCTTGTGTCTGCGAGAAAGAAACGGGTTATTGACAGGGATGTAGTCTTGTTATTGGAACATCCTCCGATATTTACACTCGGGCGCAGGGGTGGAATAAACAACCTTACTGTGTCGAAAAGCTTTTTGAACAAACAGGAGATTCCCCTGATTCAGGTGGAAAGAGGCGGAAATATTACTTACCACGGACCCGGACAGCTTGTGATGTATCCCATCATTGACCTGCATATGGCCGGGGTGAGGGTTGCCGATTATATAAAAAATCTTGAAGAAGTCATGATCAGGTGCTGTGCGGACTTTGGGATCAAAGCTGATAGAAATCCCATAAACAGAGGGGTATGGGTCAAACAGAACAAAATTGGGAGCGTGGGCATTGCCATTCGCCGAGGGATCACATTTCACGGGATTTCCCTGAACGTCAATCTGCGGATGATGCCCTTTTCCTGGATCAATCCGTGCGGTCTTCAAAATATCTCGATGACATCTATGGCCCAGGAGCTTTCGGACCATGTCTCTCTGGATCGGGTTCGCTCCCGTATGAAACATCATACTGAAAGGGTTTTTGGAATCGGGTTGGAAGTGGTTAAAATCAATCCGCCCAAAGGTCTTTCAATGGAGTCCTGTTTCGAATATCTGGATTGTGATCTCGACAAGATTGGGTTATCTTAGGTTGAGATTGTATTTCACTTTGACAAAAAAATAGAATGATAGATGATGACATATATACATCCGTCCGGATTCGAATCCTGATCTGTGGTAGAGGTAAAAGAAACAATGCGAGTTCATAAACCCCACTGGCTGAAGCGGCCTCTTCCTAAAGGCTCGACATATGAAGAGGTCAAAAGGCTTTTACATAAGGGCCGCCTTCACACCGTATGCCAGGAGGCCAAGTGCCCCAATATATGGGAATGCTTTTCGAATCACACTTCCACTTTTTTGATCATGGGGCCCTGTTGCACAAGGAGATGCCGTTTTTGTGCGGTTGAACATGGTCCATTGGATGAGCCTGATCCTGAAGAGCCTACCAGGATTGCGGATGCTGTCCAAGATCTGGGATTACGTTATGTGGTTGTCACTTCGGTCACCCGGGATGACCTTCCTGATGGGGGCGCTGGTCATTTTGCCAAAACGATCAAAGCAATCCGGGAAAGGGTGCCGGATGTGCTTGTGGAGGTATTGATCCCGGATTTTCAGGGAGACAAAAATGCACTTTCCACAGTCCTTGATGCCAGGCCCGATGTTCTGAACCACAACATAGAAACGGTTCCCCGTTTATATCCCTCAGTCCGGCCCGAAGCCTTGTACAATCGTTCTATTGAATTATTAAGAGAGGTTGACCTATTTGATGATCATAGGATCCCTGCTAAATCCGGGATGATGTTGGGACTCGGAGAGACATGTGAAGAGGTAAAAGAAACTCTAAGAGATCTTCTTTCCGTTGGTTGTCGTATTCTGACCCTAGGGCAATATCTGCAACCCACGAAGGAGCATTTGCCTGTTGATCGTTATATTCCTCCCGAGGAATTCGAGAACTGGAAAGAGATTGCCATTAAAATGGGATTTACCGACGCAGCCGGCGGCCCATTTGTCCGGAGTTCTTATCATGCCAGGGAGCTTTATCAAAACGTAATGTATTCGAAGTTTCACAGGATTAAGGAAAAGAATCGAGGTAGTCAATGCTGATGAAGAAAATGTTCTATTTTGTCTTTTTATCCTTCATATTACCTGTTTTTTTACATAGTCCATTCACATCAGCAGAGTTTCAATATCCGTTCAGAAGCATCTCCCCGGATGTCACTCCTCATGGTATCCAACAGCTACGATTTGGTGTGGAATATGCCAGAGGGGAAAGGTTTTTTTTTCAAACCGCGGATAAGAAGAGGGAAGTCTATCAGCTTCCGAGTCTTGATCTTGCTGTGGGTATAACTCCTAAAGTGGAATTCCTTTTCTCCTATCCTTTCCTTTTTCTCAGGCAAAAGGACCAGGAATCCAATTATGGTTCAGGGGATTTACGGATCGCAACTGTTTTCAATCTAATAACTGAAGGAAAAATTTTGCCTGAGGGCGGTGCAAAATTCGGGGTAAAATTGCCCAATGCAGATGATATAAGGGAATTCGGTACTGACCAAACGGATTTTTTTATCGGAGGGGTATTTTTAAAAAGGATCGGCAAGGTAAAACTGTTGATGAACCCAGATCTGGCCATTCTGGGCAATCCATCCACAACCGAGACCAAACAGGACGATATCTTGATATACACCATTGGTGCAATTTATCCCATGGGAGACAATATTGCCGCCGGCTTGGAGTTCCATGGAATCGAATTCAGCAGATTTGGAAATGACAGGCGTTTTCTCAGAGGCGGCCTCGCTTATAATTGGAATGGAATGCTTATTGATATAGGTGGGGCAATCGGCTTAACAGAGACATCAGGAGATTTTCAAGTAGGTATAGGGATCACACTGAAATATGGTATCGAAAAGAAGGAAATGACCTGCCCTCAATAGCAAAATCTCATAAATATCAAAAAAGTTCAAATTAATAGATTTCAATTGAATCGTTATTCAACACTGTATTTCGATTGGAGAGTACAATATGATGGAATATCTGGATATTGTGACCGAAGAGAATCAGATCATTGATAAGGCATTGAGAAGGGAATGTCACGGGAATCCAAGACTTATTCACCGGGCGGCACATATCTTGGTGTTTAATTCTCGAGGTCAGTTATTGCTGCAAAAAAGGTCCATGAATAAAGATATTCAGCCGGGCAAATGGGATACCTCTGTTGGCGGGCATGTGGCAACAGGAGAGTCTTATCTGAATGCAGCTTCCAGAGAACTTGAAGAGGAGTTGGGGATAAAGGATATGGTATTGGACTATTTGTATGACTACAAAATGAGAAATGAGATCGAATCGGAAAATATTCGAAGCTATATTTGTGTATATGATGGGCCGATTCATTTCAACCAAAATGAGATTGATGATGTGCGATTTTGGGATATGTCAGAAATAAAGGATCACTTGGGCACCGGTATCTTTACACCGAATTTTGAGCAGGAGATCGAATTATATCTGAATAAATAGATTCATGCGGCTATTCTGATTTTGGCTTACCATGTGAGTGAGCAAACATTTTATGGAGGGATACAGGGAGACTTTTTCAATTTCTTGCCGAAGCACGACGTATAAAATCTCAAACGTCTGAGTGAAGGGAACTCAGAAAATTAAAAAAACCTGCCCGTTAAGCAAAAAATATGTTTGCTCACTCCTTTAGACTGGAAGCTCAAGATCAAAATTGTTTATATCATGATATATCACGATATAAAAGAAAATATTATTTCATATCTATAGTTTATCCGGAGGGAAATATATTGATCGAAGATGTACATAAGAATAAGTAGAAAAACCTCCGGCAGAGCCGGAGGTTTTTCTTGGAAACGGATTTTTCAATGTAACTAAATTTTGAAACCTTATTTTCCCCCCCCCCCGAGGAAGAACCGCATCATAAGGATTTCGCTGATGTTACATCTTTGCTGGACTGAGTGTTTGTCTCAATCAGCCCGTTTCAGCCGTTTCCTTTAAGATTCAATCCATTCCATTTCCCCCAACGGGCCGTCCCTTTAATTTTCATCAA
>JBLIRM010000022.1:0-24797 GCA_049472295.1 bacterium
GGGACCCGTTAACAGCACAGAAGGCATGTATGGTATAACCGCTGCTGTAACAGGCTTCAATGAAGCCGGACAGTTGCAGGTCACTGTGGCCATCGGCCGTGGCATGCTGGATGGTTCATGGCATGCGGTGTGGGTGGATCTGGTGGAGGCGGTCCATATGGCTTATGACGAAGAGGTGCCTATGGATCCGAATAATTACCGGATCCAGCAGGCGGATGCCGTTACGGTCAGCGGGCAGATGTTTCGTTTGGACAACCTCATGTTCAGGACCAGTCTCGGACACATACTGGGGGACTACCCCGATCTCTTTGAAATGGGTCCGCTATATGCCCAGATCTTTGAACCATACAGATATCTTTTCATTGCCGATTATGCAGGTGCGGGTCATCCCGGCAGCAGTACCACAGAGGAAAGTATTATCGATCTAATGCTCGATCTGGATAATTTCATTACGGATCCCAATCTGATCATTGACACCTGGCTACAGGACAGCAATGTGGGCGGAGTGATTCAGATAGACCCCAATTATCTGGATCCGAACCACGCCAGCTATGGCAATCCGGAGCCTTACTATACCGACCTTTTGGGGAGGGATTTTGTCATTGACATTACCCTGCCGGTTTTCTCCGATCCCAACATCAGAATGGCCGGCAGCCAGGTGTCCGAGCTGCTCAACCAGGGCACCCTTGGTTGGAATATCACCGTCAACGGATACGGGGCAAATGCCATTCAGGCATTCCTTGTGGAGCCTCTCCCCATCAATCCTTATGACGGCATGCCGACTTACATACCGGCTTACTATTCCGGTATTGCCGCAATCAAGGCCCACGGGAAACCCCACTACAGTCCGGTCCTCTGCTTCATACTGGAATCGGCCCTTTGGAACTCAGGGATGAGGGTTTGGCCGAACATCGCATATATGGATTATACGCCGCAATACTTTGAGGACCTTATCCTCACCATTGAAGTGACGGACGGCAGAAGGTCGGATGTCCGGACCATCCCTATGTCCGTAGTAAATTACCCAATGGAAAACTATTCGCCTGTGGTCCAGATATATGCATCCCCGAAGATCTTCTATGTGGGAGAACCCAGTGAATATCTCATTAAGTTTATAGATCCCGACTGCTTCATTTTCTCACTGGCCCAGTTCCTGGGCAGGGAACCTGCGACCACCCACATACCGGGTTTTCCAGTGAATGACTGGAGCGCAATCAGGAACGATCAGGATGGCCTCACTTACCAGATGACCCTGAATGGCCTGCCATCCTATCAATACGGCCCCTGGATCCAGAGCATGATCGATCCCTGCAGTGGCCTGATCAACTTTACGCCTCAATTCGAGGGGCTTTATACTGCTTTGATTACATCCACTGATAATCGCGGGGGTGTTGGATTCGAAGACTTCCCGCTCCTGATAGTGCAGTCTGGCACATGGCTGAATCATCCACCGTTCATTACCGGGTGCCCCACGCGTCCAGTGGTTGTCAGGGCAGGGGAAGAGGTCATGATCGGCTCGCCGGACTTCATTGTCACGGACCCTGATGGTGATCAGTTATATGCATCCACCAATATCGGATCTGTCGGCCAGACCGCTGATGGAGGCTTCATGTGGACATTCCAGAGCAATTTCCCCGGCACCTACAATGTGGAAGTACTATTCTATGATATTCGAGGGGGTTATGCTGTGATGAGGCTCTTAGTGGATGTGAAACCCTGGTGGTCCTATTGATCGAATTCCCCGAAAATATCCGGGAACATTTTAAAGAGGGCAGCAATAAATCGCTGCCCTCTTTTTATTCCAATAACTGCATTCATAAACCACAGAGATCACAGACAAATTTCTCTGTGTTCTCTGTGTCCTCTGCGGTGAAATGCATTTTATTTAGTGTAGAGAATATCCCATTAATGCTATGATCTCTTATCATCCCCGATCAGAACGGCAAACAGGCCGAATCTTCCGGTCACCTTGTTTTCCATGCGATAGGAAAAGAATTCTTCAGTCCTGCATGCATTGCACATATCGGAAACCTCGATATGATCGGATTGAATCCCTTCATCACGAAGCTGCATGGACAATGCCCTGATCATGTTTATGGACTGAATCCCTTTTCTCGTTTCTGACAGGATCGCATCCATACGATGCTGGAATATCTTTTCCATGGAGTCTATGAGATCATCTCCGACTTCAAAACATCTCTCGCAAATCGTGGGGCCTATGCCCACCAGGATATCCCCTCTATGACATCCAAAGCTCCGGACCATCGCTGAAATGGTGTTTTTTAAAACACCTGAAACAATCCCCTTCCATCCGCTGTGGGTCAACGCCAGCACCCTTTTGACCGGATCATAGAGGATGTTTAAACTGCAATCCGCTGCCATGGCAGAAAGAATAATATTTTTTGAATTGGTTACGATGCCGTCCGTATCTTCGATCCCATCCTCCCTCTGCAAGGCCCCCCGGCCTTTATCTTCATCTTCAATAATAGCTATGTTCGCCGAATGGCTCTGCTGCATTGCAACCATTGAATCAATCCCGAAGCCCAATTCCCGGCAGACAAGTGATCGGTTCTTTCTGACGTTTGCCGGATCATCCCCGACGTGCAAGCCGACATTCAGGGTATCATAGGGTTTTTGACTGAAGCCGGACATCCTTGTGGTGATGAAATGCCTCAGATCAGGAAGATACCTTTGTAATGATGTGAATTGATAGCGGACAATCCGATTTCTGATCCTTTTCATGCTTATATGAGCTACCACTTTAAAATAACGATTTTTAGGGAAGATCCGTAATAAGATCCATGAACCGATCCATTATTTTTAGCCTCCGTAAGGGATAAATGTCAAGGGGCGGCTTTAAGAAATCATGAGTTCAGCGTAAGCGACATAAATATCCGACGTCTTAAATCACAGAACACAATCATGAAGAATTCTTCTTGCGAAAAGTCAAAAGGCCGTTATCATTATTTTTAGAAAGATCAATATCCTGACAGTTATTATTCTTCATTTTGGTGAGTAATCATCCGTGCAAATATGTAATTTTTGCCTCGGGATAATTTTGCCGCTTCATCCTGCACATCGTCCTTCTGGTTTCATGCAAATACCTTCTGCTGCACCATCTTCTTCCCATAAAAGATATCAATGGGCGATATTTTGGTAGTCTTTCCTTGCAACAATTAACATAAAGAGAAGCTACTATGGAAATCTCCTTCTGAGTTTTTCTGATACCTGTCCTATTTAATCATTCTTATCACAATCTATTTTATGAGCAGTTTACCAATCCAGGCATTCTGCTCGGTTGAAAGGAGGGGGTGTACGATCCAATTAATCCTTTGAGTTTTTAGATATTTCAAGGCATTTCAGCAATGAAAAGGGGGGAAAAATGAGGTCAGGTGTCTTAAAAGGATTGATAATGGCCATTGTATTGGTTATCGCTCTTGGATTGATTTATATCACAGCCAATGCGCAGTTGGTTGGTCCCATGTGGCTTCTCGGTCTTGGTGGTGCAGGTATAGGCGGTGGTGTGGGCGGCCTGGGTGGGGGCGGCTTTCTTGCTCCGGGTGTGGGCGGCTTTGGTGCGCCCGGTGCCGGCGGTTTTAGCGGCACAGCACTCATGGCTGCTCTTGGCGGGATTGGTGCCGGAGGAATCAGCACGCCAGGTTTCGGAACCACTGGCGTGGGTGCAACGTTATTCGGTGGGGGCGGTTTCGGCATAACCGGTTTTGGTGGTGCCGGTACAGCGGCCCCCGGTTTCGGCGGCATAGGTGCGCCCGGTCTTGGAACCTTTGGCACAGCGCTTATGGCAGGATTTGGCGGTTTGGGTGCCGGTGGTGTGACTACGCCTGGCGCTGGTATCTTTGCCGGGGGTGCCCCCGGGGTGGGTGGTTTTGGTACGGCTGGCATCGGTGGTGTAGGCGGTTTCGGTGCCCCCGGAGTGGGTGGCTTTGGTGCACCCGGGTTTGGTGGCGCAGCACTCGGCGCCGGCATAACAGCCCCCGGTGTGGGTGGTTTTGGTGCGGCTGGTATTGGTGGTGTAGGCGGTTTCGGTGGTGCTGGTATAGGAGCATTTGGCGGAGTCGGAGGATTCGGTATCGGTGGCCTGGGAGGCCTCATCGTACCCGGTGCCGGTCCCACGTGGTTTCAAACCGGTATCGGCGGACCCTTATGGTTCCAGACCGGTATTGGGGGACCATTCTGGGCGTCATTATTATAATCGCAGAATCACGGATTATTTCTAGTGTCATGTCAACAATGCTCTGTCATTTCGAGGAGTCGAAGGCGACGAGAAATCTTAAGATTTCTCGCTTCGCTCGAAATGACATTTCTTGATTGAGGCAACACTAGAAGAATAGGTTTTTTTGTATCTTTTTTTGAATCAAGGCAGGTATTAAAGACCCGCAGGATCAATCCTGCGGGTCTTCATTCTCCGCCATCTTGACGGAAATATTCTCTTGTGCGATCTCTTCAATGGTCAAAACGGTCAGAAGATCATCCTTGAATTCGATCAATCCGCTCTTGATGGCCATATAAATCACCCGGGAGTTTTGCAGATGGATCTGGAGATGACCCGGTGTGATATATGTCATAAACGGGGTATGATTATGAAAAATCCCCACCTCCCCTTCGATTCCGGGAAGAATCACATGGTTTACGACTTCCTTATAAATCGTTTTCTCAGGTGTTATGATCCAAACTGTTATGGGTTGAGAGCCTTCCATGTGTTATGACTCCGTCTTGAGCGTCTTTGCCTTTTCAACCGCCTCATCGATATCCCCCACCATATAGAATGCCTGATCCGGAAGATGATCATAGGCACCCGAAAGAAGGCCCTTGAAGCTCCTCAAGGTGTCTTCGAGTTTGACATACCTGCCGGGCATCCCGGTAAAGGATTCCCCTACGAAGAAGGGCTGTGAAAGAAATTTTTCTATCTTCCTGGCCCTGTAGACCAGGGTCTTGTCCTCTTCAGAAAGCTCGTCCATGCCCAGTATGGCTATAATATCCTGGAGGTCTTTATATCTCTGAAGGACCCTCTGGACCTCACGTGCAATGTTATAGTGCTCCTCTCCTACCACCTCCGCAGTCAGGGCCCTGGAAAAGGAATCCAGGGGGTCCACTGCCGGATAGATCCCTTTTTCTGCGATCTTCCTTGAAAGAACCGTGTTGGCGTCCAGATGGGAGAATGTGGTGGCAGGGGCCGGGTCCGTAATATCGTCCGCAGGCACATATACGGCTTGAATGCTGGTGATTGAGCCATATTTCGTGGTTGTTATTCTCTCCTGGAGCTCTCCCATTTCAGTAGCAAGTGTGGGTTGATATCCGGCTGCCGAAGGCATCCTGGAGAGAAGTGCCGATACCTCCGATCCTGCCTGGGTAAAACGGAAGATATTGTCCACGAATAGAAGCACGTCCACATGATGGTGATCCCTGAAATATTCCGCCATGGTCACTGCGGAGAGCCCCACCCTGAGCCTGGCACCAGGGGGCTCGTTCATCTGCCCGTAAACAAGAACGGTCTTCTCAAGCACACCTGCCTCCCTCATCTCCAGCCAGAGGTCAGTGCCTTCCCTGGTCCGTTCGCCCACACCTGCAAACACCGAATATCCGCCGTGCACCTTGGCTATATTATTGATCAATTCCATGATGATGACTGTTTTTCCCACACCGGCGCCTCCGAACAGACCGGTCTTGCCGCCTTTGATATAGGGTTCGAGAAGATCCACCACCTTGATGCCGGTTTCAAAGATCTCCAGTTTTGGTTCCACGTCCACAAATTTCGGAGGCTCGCGGTGAATCGGATAATATTCCTCTGCAGATACGGACCCGCATTGATCAACGGTTTCTCCCAGGAGATTGAATACCCTTCCGAGGGTCGTCTCACCCACCGGGACACAAATGGGATGACCGGTATCCTCCACCTCAATCCCCCGGGCAATACCGTCGGTGGAGGATAGGGCCACAGCCCTTACCTGCCCTGCCCCGATATGCTGCTGGACCTCCGCAACAACCGTGGATTTCTTCCCTTCAATATCCACTGTGATCTTGAGTTCGTTAAAGATATCCGGCAGCTTACCGGGTGGGAACTCTGCATCCAGTGTTGATCCGATAATCTGAACCACTTTTCCTTTATTCATATGGCCATCTCCTCAATCTTGCATTCGAATAGCTGTCCGATGACACAGCTAAATCTCCAAGCAAAAAATCTTAATCCCTTTCCAGTGCCAATACAGTACCCATGATTTCATTGAGTTCTCTCGTTATTTTGGACTTTCTTACGGCATGATATTGATTTCTCATCTCCGTGATCATATCCCTGGCGGATGTGGACGCTTGCTGCATGGCAAACCTGCGGCTTATGTGTTCCGCAACAATGCTTTCAAGGATTGCCTCAAAAAGGCGGTTTATGACCAGTTCCGGCAAAAGTACATTGATCATGTCATGGATATTGGGTTCGCATACAAATTGTCTGCGCTTATCCTTGTCAGGGGATCCCAGTTCCTGGAGAAACTCGTCACAGGGCAGAAGTGCCTCCACCAACGGATATCTGACCGAGGTGGACTCCAGATGGGTATAGATGAGAAGGACCTCGTCCAGTTCACCATTCGCCAGAGATTGCATCAGGTTTTCTGCCATGGGCATGATATCATCATAGGTAAATTTGTCTGAAAATTGCTCGGTGCAAAACTGCATCTGGATGCCCCGGTTCCTGAAGTGCTGGATTGCCTTCTTCCCAACAGCAAAAATCTTGGGGCTCAGATGCTTTCGGGTGAATTGTTCGTAGATAGTATCGGCCTCCTGCAACAAGTGATAGTTGTATCCCCCGCACATCCCCTGATTGCCTGTAACCACAACAAGCCCCACGGAATTCATATTCTCCTTGCTGTGGAGCAGGCAAAGGTCCCTGAGACTGTTCTCCTCCTGTATGGCTGTGAAAAAAAGATCGGCTGCCATACATTTGATGGACTTTGAATAATCCCTGGTTTTCTCCAGCCTGCGGTTGGTGCGCAGCACTCTGACCGCGGAGATCCTCTCCATGGTCTGTGTGATCTTCCGGATATTGGCCGCAGCCTCGATCCTTTTCCTGATGTCACGCAGATTCGGCATATTTTATGACTCCGGTATGATTTTTTTTTTATTCTTCATCGGTTAGCTTTCCTCATTGACAAATGGCCTCGGCAATCCTTCTTCAGCATTATCCGATTCCTCCGGCTCCTGAACGATGTTGTGATCTCTCAAAAATTTCTGGCTGTACTCCTCCCCGATCTCGTTCAGAAGGGATTTATTATCAAGTGTGCCGTTCTGCCTGATACCATGTAAAGCCTGAGGATAGACCCCGTGGACATAATCCAGAAATTCGCGCTCAAAATCCTTGATCTTCTCCAGAGGTATTTCGTCACAATATCCGTGGGTAGCCGTATATAAGAGAACCACCTGATCCTCCACAGCCATGGTCTGGAACTGCTTCTGCTTCAGGATCTCCACCAGGCACATCCCTCTCTTTCAACTGTCTCTGTGTCGCAGGATCCAGGCCTGTGCCCAGTTGGGCAAATGCCTGCAATTCCCGAAACTGGGCCATCTCCAACCGCAGGGTGCCGGCCACCTCCTTCATGGCTGCTATCTGTGCATTTCCTCCCACACGTGAAACGGAGATCCCCACATCCACGGCAGGACGAATGCCTGCTGCAAAGAGATTGGGCAGGAGGTAGATCTGACCATCGGTGATTGAGATGACATTGGTAGGGATATAGGCCGAAACCTCGCCCTCCTGGGTTTCAATAATGGGAAGGGCTGTCATGGACCCTCCACCCAGTTCATCCGAAAGCTTGGCCGCCCTTTCGAGCAGTCTCGAATGCAGATAAAACACATCCCCAGGATATGCCTCCCTGCCCGGCGGACGGTTCAATAACAGGGATAACTGCCGGTAGGCATCCGCATGTTTGGAAAGGTCATCATATACCACCAGGGTATCCCGGCCCTTTTCGTACATAAACCATTCTGCAATGGCACATCCGGCATAGGGGGCGATATACTGCAGCGGAAAATTGCTGCTGGCACCGGCAGATACAATAACAGTGTATTCCAGGGCGCCATACTGTTTCAGCTTTTCAACCACTGCGGCAATGGTGGACGTCTTTTGCCCTATGGCCACATAAACACAGATCACCCCGCTCTCCTTCTGGTTGATAATGGCATCTATGGCAATGGCTGTTTTACCGGTCTTACGGTCTCCAATGATCAATTCCCTCTGTCCCCTCCCCATGGGGACCATGGCATCAATGGCCTTTAATCCCGTCTGAAGAGGCGTCTTGATGGGCTTTCGATAGGCAATGCCGGGCGCAGGTGATTCCACCAAACGGTATGTTTCACATCGGACCGAACCCATATCGTCCATGGGATCACCAAGGGCGTCAATGACCCTGCCGAGCAAGGCCTCTCCCACCGGTACGGAAAGGAGTTTTTTGAGTCTTTTGACCTGGAAACCCTCTTTAATCTTTAGATAATCCCCGAGGATCACCACCCCGACGGTTTCCTGTTCGAGGTTGAATACGATCCCCTGTATCCCGTTCTCAAATTCCACCATCTCCGAAGACATGGCATTATTCAGACCACTCACCCTGGCAATACCGTCTCCCAGTTCCAGAACGGTGCCTACCTCGTCTATTTCCAACTGGGATTCATAGGTCTCCAGCTCCTTTTGTATGATCTGCGATAGTTCAGCCAGATTTACCTTCATATCTTTTTGTCCCCCTCGCAAGGCATTGATAAAATTTGAGATTTCAGCTTCTCAAAATCCTTTTTCAGTGACATGTCGATCTTGACCGAATCCGTATAACAGACAAAACCACCCATCAACTCCGGATCCACATCATTGTTAAGGATGACATCCAATCTAAGGGATTTCTCCAGGGCATCCTGAAGTCTTTTCCTCTGTAAATCATTTAAAGGAAAGGCAGATATGACCCGAACCCTCCGTCTGTCACTCACCTCGTCCACCATCTGACAAAATGCATGATACACTCCGGGTAAGAGATCGGTATGATGATTGTCGATCATCTTATCGATCAGGTACAGTAGACCTTTGTGCACAAAACTCTCAAAGAAACGTCTGATACTGGCCTTCCTGGAATTTCGATCAATGGCATCACATCGAATAAATTGTCTCAGCACAGGCACATCCCGCCAAACACCGATAAAATCACTAAAGCTCTGTGTGATCGGTGTCAAAAGTTCCGTTCCCTGGGCAAATTGGAAGAGGGCCCTGGCATAGGCCATTGAGGCCCTGTATTTCTTATGCCCCATACTTAAAAGGCAATCATCCCCGAATTCTTCCTGGATTGGATTTGTTCTACAGGCATTAGTTTTTTTTGGCATTCTTCAAATACTCTTCCAGATATTTATCCATCAAACGCGACCCCTCCTTGGGGTCGATCTCTTTATGAAGGAATTTTCTGGTCATCTCAAAGGTGATATCCACCAGTTCGCCCTTGAATTCCTCCAGGGCCTTATGCCGGAGCTGGTCAATATCTCGCTGGGCCTTCTGGAGAAGCTTTTCCGCCTCCCTTTTGGCCTCCGTCAGGATATTGTTCTTTATCTCCACAGTGGAGGCCTTTGTCCTGCTCACAATGGCAAGGGACTCCTCCTTTGCCTTCAGAAGCATCTTCTTGCGTTGGTCCAGGAGCCCGTCCGCCACTTCCTTCTCCTGTTTGATCTGCTCGAGATCGCTCGCAATCTTGGCAGACCGGGCCTCCAAGGCATTCAGAATACCCCCCCATACATACTTCCACAGGACAAATACCAACAGACCAAAGGTAATGAGCGTCCAGATCACCAGCCCGGGCTGGATTTGTAAAAGTCCATCCTTAATGATATCTAACATTGGCTACTTCCGATCCGGATTACTTTGTGGCCACGATGATACAAATCACCAGGGCAAAAAGTGCAATACCCTCGACAAGCGCAGCACCGATCAACATGGTGGCTCTCAAGGGATTAAGTGTGTCGGGTTGTCTGGCGATACCCTGAAGAGAAGCGCCACCGATAAGACCGATTCCTAAACCTGCACCCATTGCGGTTAATCCTGCGCCGATTGCGGCTCCTAATGCTGCAATATTTGGTACCATATCCTTTTACCTCCTCACCCTTAATAAAAAAGGGCCATGGATTAATGGGCCTCCCCTGCCATACCCACAAATATGGCGGAAAGGAAAGTAAATATATATGCCTGTAACAGACAAATAAAGATCTCGAGAAGACTTACTGCCACAGCCGTCGGGACAGTAAAGACCCCCAGAAAGACGTTTCTGAACATGATTACAAGATATAGGATGACAAATATGATGATATGACCGGCCAGCATATTGGCAAACAAACGGATCATCAGGGCAAAGGGTTTGCTGAACATACTGATAAACTCGTTCAGACCGATGATCGGAGCCAGAAATAAGGGAACACCATCGGGTACGAGGTGTTTCCAATAGGAGATAGGGCCTTGCATAAGCATGCCGTAAATTTGCGTAAAGAAGAATGTCACCATGGCCAATCCCATTGTCACTGCCAGGTTTGAAGTCACAGTCACAGATTTCGGGATCAAGCCAACCAAATTACATGCAAGTATGAACAGGAACTGAGTGCAGAAGAAATGCAGGTAGACTCGCTCTCTCTCCGGGCCCATAAAGGGTCTCACAATGTCTTCCCTGATAAATTCAATAAAAAGTTCTAATAACATCATGGAACGGTCCGGGGCAGAGATACCCCGTTTTTTATATTTTCTGGCAATCATATAGAGTATCCAGAAAAGCCCTAAAGAGATGCCCCACATAAAGACCACATATTTCGTGATACTCAGGTCCATCCCCAGGAGTCTGATTCGGACCCAAACCGTGTCCGACAGGTGATGGGTCAAAAGTTCGAATATATTATCCGTTGGATTTGTCATGCCCTTCTAAAATCCTTTTTTATGCGTCCTATCCAATGCCTTGACCCTAATATTTGAGGCCCTCAATGATGACGGATTTTGGAGCAGTTACAGCGATGGAAATATTATGATCTAATTCTTCTATCGGCCGTAAATATCAAAAACTTTGAAGGATTTCCCGGGAATTTTACGTAAGACCTGCCACAAAAAACACGTCAAATATTATCGGAAACCTCCTTGGGAGGGTTGGCCAGTGTTAGTCAACCTCAGAAGAGACTATTTATGTATGATGTTGACTATGATATATTCATGATATCCAAAATTTGTCCAATGAATATTAAAGAACTCCAAAGGAGCAAAAAATTTTGGGAAACCACCAATCTCAAAGAGTCCTTACTGGCAACCCTCCCGCCTTTAACCATCCTGATCCTGAAAAGGAAAGCTATCATTTAAACTTCCTTTTTGAATACGGCTACCTGGATGACAGAACAATCTGGATCCGAACCCCTAAGAAAGGGCTCTATCATGTGGATTGGCTCACCCTTCGTCTTCTTCTGGAGTTGAATGCCGGGGCGTTCATTGCCCCCCTTTGTCAAAAATACAAAGTAGATCCCAAGGAACTAAGGACACTAATAGATAATCTTCGAAATGAGGGGGCCATCGTCCCCAAAAGAGAAGGAAAGATTACTCAGGCCAGGGCACAGGAAGACATCCATATCGCTCCCTTCCTTTTCCTGTTTATCCTCCTTGCAGCGGTACAGATGGAATATTTTCAGAATATGGCAAGCACCTTCAGGCTGCACCACTGGTATGAAACCTTGCTGATCGGACTGGTATCCATCTTTCCCATCATCCTGCATGAGATGGGACATTATTTAAGTTCCAAGCCTTATTTTCCGCCACGTCTGGGCTTCACCTTCCTGTGGTTCTTCCCGGCGGTCTACATTGACACCCATCCCTCGTGGTGTCTTCCTCGCAATATCCGGTTGCTTATCAATTCATCCGGCATGCTGATGGATCTGGGCCTCAATACCCTGCTTGTCATTCTGGTGCTGTTTCAGCCTTCAATGGAATATTATGTGACGCCACTTCTCATACTTCAATATACCCGCTGGAGCATTATCCTGAATCCACTGGTAAATGGAGACGGATATTGGCTCCTGTCGGATTTTTCCCGCACGGTCAATATGCGCCAAAAGGCAAGGGAATATTTCAGGGAAAAACGATTTCACTGGCTTTCCGTCTACGGGCTAATATCCATTGTTTTTTCCGTATTCTCCATCATGGGGCTGATATGGTTTGCCCTGAACCTTTTTAGATTGGGATTTAAAATTTAGACTCTTCATACCAAATAAAGGAGACAAAGATGAATTATGGTTTTTTAAAGATCCTGCTGCTTGTATTGGGTGCCATTGCCATCTTGGGTTCTGCCTTTAAAATCTTAAGAGAATACGAACGCGCCGTTGTGTTCCGCCTCGGAAAGCTTCTTTCTGCCAAAGGACCGGGGTTGATCCTTTTGATCCCGCTCATTGACCGCATCAAAAAGGTAGACCTGCGTCTAGTCTCCATTGATGTACCAAGACAGGATATCATGACCCGGGATAATGTACCTGTCACAGTCGATGCAGTGGTTTATTTCATGGTTGTGGATCCTGCACAGGCGGTCATCACCATCCAGGATATCTATCAATCCACCTTCCTGATCGCCCAGGCCACACTCCGCAATGTGCTGGGCCAGGTGGAACTGGACGACCTCTTGAGCCAGCAAACCAAGATAAACCAGCAGTTGGAACAGATCATCTCGGTTCATACGAAACAATGGGGCATTAATATCTCCATTGTAGAGATCAAGGAAGTCACCCTGCCTGAAAATATGAAACGGGCTATGGCCAAACAGGCGGAAACCGAAAGGGAACGAAGGGCAAGGCTCATCGATGCCCAGGCTGAATACCAGGCATCCCAGACCCTGGCAGAGGCGGGAAAGATCCTCTCCTCCAATCCCCAGGGCCTTCAACTCCGATATCTGCAGACCCTTAGGGACATCTCAACAAACAAAGGTTCCACAGTGCTTTTTCCATTTCCCATGGACCTCCTGGGGCCCTTTGTGGATGGCGCAAAAAGGATCTTTCAGGCAGCCCGGAAAACAGAAGAAGAAGGAACACAAGAAAGAGTGATGATGGAGAAGCCCGAATCTGAAAAAGAGGCCACAAAAGATGCCGTACCCGTCAAAGAGACGGGCATCTCTGAAAATCTTCTGGCTGAATATGAGCGGGAGTTGAAGGAAGGGAAACTGCACCCCAGATATGTGCAGTGGGTCATCACTGACCAGTGCCAGTTTGCATGCAGCCATTGTGAAATAGCGGGAAGGCAGGACAAGGCCAAGGAATTATCCACCGAGCAAGCCAAAAGGGTCATCGATGAGCTTTCCGAAATGGGTTGCGAATTCCTGAATCTTACCGGCGGGGAACCGTTACTCCGCAAGGACCTTTTCGATATCGCCCGCTATGCCAAAGAAAAGGGGCTCAAACTGGGCCTGACCACGAATGGGGAAGCCATAGAAGAGCAACTGACCGCACTTGCGGAAGTCAAATTCGACTCCGTGGTGATCACTCTGGACGCATATGGGGAGACACAAGACAAAATCAGAAAATCGAAAAACGCTTATGATAACGCCATCCGCACCATTGAATTCTTTCATGATCTCGGCGTTCCCAGGATCTGTGTTTCAACGACCCTGCGGGATGACAACCTGAAGGAATTTCCCAAACTGACGGAAGATGTATTCCGTGCGGGTGCCAACCTGATGCAGATTCAACCACGCATTTACGATAATGGTCAACCTTTGCGCAACACTCCGGAGATGGTTCAGGATGCATTCCGGTTCATCCTGGAGGCAAGAAGACGCGGATTTCCGGTGGAGGCCGGAGAGCAATTCGGCTATCTGGGTCCTCTGGAACCCTTGCTGCGCTCAGCTCCGTTTCTTTGCGGCTCCGGATGGAACAGCTTTTGCATTAATACAGATGGAAAGGTTCAATATTGTCCGGTCTTTACCATCCAGGACGCAGAAGAGGGGGATTGCACCAAGGATTCATTGGACCATATCTGGCAAGAAAAGTTTGCATCATTGCGCAAGAATATCCCTGAGGACATTCCGGAGGGCTGCCAACGATGCCCTTACCTTTCAGCATGCAGGGGGGGATGCTGGCTCTTCCGGGTCCAGGGATTAAATCCCTGCTTCCTTACTGAAGCAGAGCAGGTTTATCGGGAGATTACCAATGCCGCGTTATATACTCAAACTCCTTAAGGAAAAACCCAGGTATTTCCTGGAACAGATCAGGTTCTACCCCAAGAATGTGGTCTGGGAGCTCACCCTGAGGTGCAATATGAACTGCGCCCATTGCGGGTCCACTGCCGGCCATGCCCGGGGTGAGGAATTGAACCACGAAGAGGCGCTGGATCTGTGCCGCCAGCTCGGGGAGATGGGGTGTGAATTGCTGACCCTTCTGGGCGGAGAACCCTTTATCAGGGAGGACTGGGACGACCTTGCCCTCTGTCTCGAAGAGTACGGAACAAAGGTGAATGCCATCACCAATGGATATATGATGGATCAGGCGCTGGTGGACCGGATCAAGAAGGCAAAGCTCAGCAACGTGGCCATCAGTCTGGACGGTCTAAAGGAAACCCATGAAAAGATCCGCAGAAAACCCGGATGCTACCAGAGGGTCCTGGACGGGCTTTCGCTTTTAAGACAAAATGGGGTTTCCTCGGCAGTGGTCACAACCATATGCAAGGACAACCTGCATGAACTGGAGGAACTCTATGGGATCATACTCCGGCAGCAGGCGGAGATCTGGCAGATCCAGATCGGGGTCCCAAGGGGCAGGCTCTGCGAACACAGTGACTATATCATCCAGCCCGAAGAACTCCCCGAACTGGAACGGTTTATCCTGAAGGTGAAACAGGATGGCCGCCTGCGACTGGATATTGCTGACAATATAGGGTACTTCGGGAAGAGTGAGGAGACATTCCGCGCATCCCCTACCGCCAGGCTGCCCTTCTGGACCGGATGCTATGCAGGCATCCAGGCCATGGGCATTGACGCCAACGGGGATATCAAAGGGTGCCTCTCCATGCCCTCATTGCCCGAATTTATCGAAGGAAATGTTCGCAAGCAGTCCTTGAAGGAGATATGGGAAAGGCCGGGTGGCTTTTCCTACAACCGTGATTTCAAAAAGGAAATGCTCGAAGGGGACTGCACCGGATGCGAATATGGTCATATCTGCCGTGGGGGCTGCAAATCCACGGCCTATTGCTTTACAGGATCATTCTTTAACAACCCTTATTGCTTTTACAGGATTGAAAACAAAGTGAAGGGAAGGTAGGTCGATCATCATGTCGCACATATTCTTCGAACGATTGGAAAAGAGACAGAGCACGCAGACATTGTTTCCGGCCCTCGGCGGAAATACTGCCATTGCCATATATTCTGCTCAATTGCCTGGTACCGGATGGGGAAGTATCGGATATACCCCTGACATCAATACTCCTGTTTATTGGTATGGAGTCAATTTACCATCCTATCCCGGCTCAGGCTATTTCCCCTGGCCCGGAAGCGGGCTCCTTGGAGGGAGCTATTATAATCCCTGGTCCGGTGGCGGTCTATATGGATGGAGCGGTTATACATCATGGACAAATCCCTTCAATCGCTATAATCCATGGGGTTCATTCGGATTGGGGAGTATCTTCTCACCCTTCCAAAACATCTTCGGCGGATTGTTCGGCGGGCTTTTCGGCGGATCATTCCCATGGTCCGGGGGCTATACCAACCCCACAGTCCCTGATTTTCGTTTGCTGTACGGGGTTTTTCCGAACCCGCAACTACTTTATGGGGTATCGACGATCTCACCCCCTACGAGTTTAGTTGGCTATTATGGGGTTTCTGTTCCGTAATATGCCGTGGGGATTCCTTATTAATAAACCTATTAATAAGATTTATTGGTGATACTTCGTCCATAGATACAGATCAAGATTTATCCTGTTTTGGGTTTGCTTCGGGCTCTGCGCGCACTTTGACAGATTAATCCATCTTTCATATCAAAACAGCAGGCTATTTCTCTTTTCATCGGAGTGAAAGTAAAGGGGGGAGATCATCATGTCACATATATTCTTTGAACGATTGGAAAAAAGACAGAGCACGCAGTCATTGGTTCCGGCCATCGGCGGAAATACTGCCATTGCCATATATTCGGTTCAGGTGCCCGGTCCCGGCTGGGGAAGCATCGGATATAACCCGGGCGGCAGCACACCCTATCTCTTGTACGGGGTAAATCCACCATCCAATCCCGGATCAGGCAGCTATTTCCCCTGGTCCGGAGGCGGACTATTCGGAGGAGGCGGTTATAACGGATGGACCAACCCGTTCAACAGCTACAATTCGTATGGCTCATGGGGCTTTGGTAACTTCTTTGGCGGACTGTTCGGCGGGCTATTCGGCGGATTCTTTGGTGGGTCGTATCCCGGGTCCGGGGGCTACAACAGGCCCTCAGTCCCTGACTTCCGTTTGCTATACGGGGTTTTTCCGACCCCGCAACCCTTATACGGGGTATCGATTGCTCCCTCTCCACCCACAAATATCATTGCTTACTATGGGGTCAGTACCACTATGATAAAACCCTCGCCCCCCACAAATATTGGAGCAATCATTGCCTATTATGGGATCGCTGTTCCGGAGTATGGCGTCGGGATCCCCTATTAATAAGATTTATAGGCGATACGACATCCATTTATGCTGGTAAAGGGCAATCCCGTTTTGAGATTGCTTCGGGCTAACGCCCCCGCAATGACAATAAATAAGGGGATCTATTCGCCTATCCAAAAAAAGGCGGTGAGTGAAAACTCACCGCCTTTTTATTTGTTTTGGCTGTGTTGGATTCAGGACAAAACATTGAAGACATCCTTTTTCAATAAATCCAGAAGCACAAAGACCCTCACAAATCAATCCCCCTGCCCTCCGGCATTGTAAATGCATAATCAATGATGAATCATGTGCTGTCGGATCAGATTTAATCATTGATATAGGATGTCGGGATAAAATACATATCGCTGCAAAGGATACAACCACAGAAAATTTGTTCTAAAAAACAATATATTATATAATTCTGTTTTATTTCTGAGCCCTGATATTCTATAATGTTTTGTGATAAAATGATCATATCTTCTATGATTGGATCTCATAAATTGATGATCGTATCATATGTGGTTGAATGGGGACGAAATCTCCAACTGGTATAATGGTGTTTATTAAAATAGCAATAGGGTTTATGGTAAGGGTTAGATAGAATGAAAACCGGCTGGTTCTTCTGTTTTCTGAATTATTACATCCAAACCCGTTTCTTAGGGAAAAAGACCCCGCTGCTTGCGGGATTCAAGATCACTCACAAATGCAATCTCACATGCCGTCATTGTCCGTTCTGGCATGAAAACCTGCCGCAAATGACCTTTGAGGAAATCAAAGAGGTCTTGAAGAATCTTTATGAGATGGGCGTCAGGATCCTCCTCATCGAGGGCGGCGAACCCTTTCTCTGGCGTGATGGTTCCTATCACCTTCAGGATGTGGTCAATGAGGCCAAGAAATATTTTCTAAGCGTTGGTGTCACCACCAATGGGACCATATCCATGGAGCTTGATTCAAACAGCCTCTGGGTGAGTTTGGACGGCCTGAAGGAGACCCACAATCATATCCGCGGGCAGGATATCTTTGACAAGGTTATACGGAATATCGAGTCCTGCAAACATCCGAACCTCTATGTGAATACAACCATCAATAAACTCAACTGGCAGGAGATCCCTGAGATGGTCAAATTTCTAAAGGGAAAGGTCAAGGGGGTCACCATCCAGTTCTACTATCCATACGAAAAAACAGATTCTTTAATGCTCACAAAAGATAAGAGGAATAAGGTCCTGGATGAGCTGATTCGGTTAAAAAAGGAAGGATGGCCTGTGGTCAATTCCTTTAAGGCCCTCAGTGCCTTAAAGAATAATAAATGGACATCCAGGTGCAAGGAATGGATGATTGCAAGCATCGAACCGGACGGCACCATCACCCACGGATGCTATGTCAAAAACCGGGATTCCGTCCAGTGCGGTGTGTGCGGTTTTTCCACCAATACGGAGATCACACTTGCCTATGAACTGATATTCGAATCCATCAATGTGGGCAGGAAGGTATTTCAATACAACCGCTAAAAGGCGACCCTCCGGATCCGAGCCAGTACCAGGAACGCATAATCCATTTGGTCGATTGTATTCTCCAGCAGATATCTGGAATAGGCCGGGTTATGGGCGCCACGACTCCCATCCGCTTTCAGAAAATCATAAACATCCTGCACCAGATTGTATATGCCGTTAATCTGGCTGATGTCCTGCCCCATGTCTTCGGCCTTCTTTATGCCATCCTCCAGCCTTGGAAGCCCCTCTTCCAGTTTCTGAATGGATTTTGAGACCCATGCCCTTTCCGCTTCCTGCCGTGAGATATAGGCATCCGAATGGCAGGAGAGACATGTCTGCACGGGTTTGGGAACACATCCACCGGTATGGCAGTCCACACATGACAACCGGGCATCTTCATGGCCGGAGAATTCACCTTCGGGTATGCCTTCACCAGCATTCCCCTGAAGCATGGCATCCTGATAAATATGACAGTATTGACAATCGGTTCGAGAGGCAATCTCGTCATTATGGCAGGGAAAACAAAAATCCTTCATGGTTGGGAGGTTTAATCCTTCAGGATCTTGCCCGTGAGCGATCCGGTCATGGCAGATGACACAGGCATACCCTTTTGAAAGATGCAATGCATGGTTGACCCTGATGGATGAGCCTCGATCCATTTTCCAGGGCTCGGTGTGACACCCTGAACGGACACAATATACCGGTTTTTCGGCCTTTATATCGTCATCGTAATTTTCCAGAATATGGCTCCAGAGAAAGACGAAACCTCCCAGCTTTGCCTTGATCTTGCCACCAAAACCCGGTGCAGTATGGCATGCCAAACAATCCTCCTTGCTCCCTGTAAGGGAGGCATGAAATGATTTTCCCCAGGATTCATGGGCAGGCTGCATTTCATGACAGAGGATACAGGACTGAGGCCGATAGGAATACTCCAGTATCAAAGACATGAGGACAACGGAGGACAAAAAAAGTATACCGAACCAAATGGCAAACCTGATGGGATCTTGTTGCCAATATCTTTTTATACAGGTGGAAAAGCGGTCTTTTTTATCCCTCTTATCAGCCTGTGGCTCTTTAACCTCGGATTCCGTTTCAGAATGAATTCCCATAAAACAATCCTTTACTTCATTCAAAAAAACAAAATAGGTAAACCTCTATATTAATCATCGGCATTTACAAAAGCATCCTTCCCGGATTTGGGCCTGAGCACATTGTTATTTTAAAAGTTATGATCCGTATCATGGTTGCACATTTTTTACTGCAAAAACTGATTTGAGCCAAACACCCAGGCACATTGAAATACCTGAATAATTCCGGAAGGGAGTCATGAAGATTGCCCGTCAAAAACCTATTTATTGGAAGGGATATGAAATTATTAACAAAAAGTAGGGAGGTCATGGCTGCTCAGAGTATCATCAGGCAATGGGTGATTGTTTATTTGATATAATTGATATCCAGATCCTTTGGAAGTTCGGTCTTGAATCTTTTTACGACAGAAGTATTGGCATATAACCTGATTTCGGATTCAGTCGGCCTCAACACTGGCAGATCTGCCGGCTTTGCCCCCTTAAGGATTCGGGCGGCCTGTTTTCCCGCCAATTTCCCCACTTCGGAATAGTCTGCACTGATACACAAAAGGCCTCCCATCTTGAGTGTCGATGTGCTGGTGACACAGGTGGGGATCTTTCTGCGGTTGGTTTCAGAAAAGATGCGCTGGATAAAACCGACAACCTGGCGCTCAGTGGGCAGATAGATACATACAACACGATCTTTGACCCTGTCCATATATCCCTTTAGGGAATTAAAATTCTGATTGAATTCAAAGGCTACCAATTCGAGGCCCTTGCCCTCTAAAATGCTTTCCATCTCGTCTTTCAATTCATTGGAATTCTTATCAAGGGGATTAAAGATCAATCCGATATTTCCGACACCAAAAACCTCCTGAATCTTCTTTATCTGAATATCCGTGGGGATGGAAATCGACGCACCCGTAAGATTGGCCTGTTTTTGATCCCAGTTATCGATGATCTTGTAAGAGATCGGATCCAACACCTTATTGAATAAAATGGGCGTCTTATGATATTCCTTTATCACCTTTGCGGTGATGGTTGATCCGTATGTATATATCAAATCGTATTTTGACTCATCCGTCTCCTGAATCAATTCACGTAACCGGTCGATATCCTTATAGCAATCAAGCATTGTATAATTGATATTCTGGTCATGAAATTCTTCATCCAGGGCCTCCTTGAATCCTTTTTCAGCGCCTGTCTCGCCTTGCCAGAGAAACATCAAGACATTCTTCCCTTCGGCGTAAGATGAAAGAGGCAAAGCACATATCAAAAAGGCCATCAGCAATAAAACAGTAAATAATCTGAATTTCACAAACCCCATATTTTCTCCTTTCATTGGAAAACTCTTATGCAAATCTTGTGCATTTATAAGTCAATAACCAACCTAAAATGGGCGGCTTGTTTTGCACCCTTAAAGGCTGTTTTATACTCCGGTCATTGGGAGCCACAAGGCAAACCAGCATAAAGTCATAGAGAAGACCGAATGCCGACATGGCAATATCTTTTCATGTCATAATGACGTCCTCTGCCCTAAAACATTATCATTCGTTGATACTAATATCAAGAGTAATGTTAGTTAAACAGCTCATAGGCAGGACATCCATCTTTCTCACTTGCTCTCAGCCCATTTTACATGATAGATTAGTAAGATTCGTAAAGATTTAACTTTGTTTCATAAATAAAGTTGCATTTAAATGTCATTGCGAGGAGCGCAGCGACATGGCAATCTCTCCTTCAAAGGCTTCAGATTGCTTCGATTCCCCCCACGCTTCGCTCGGGGCTTTGGCTCACCGTAATGACATTTTTGGGATTTTTTTGCGCGTCCGTCAATGATTAAGTCAGACAAAAAAACAAATGCATAATCTATTGCTTCGAGTGAAAGGATCACGAGCATGTTAAAGGTAAAAATTTTTGGTGCATGTGGCTACGGCGGGGTGGGAATGATCGAACTCCTTGTGAGGCATCCTGAAGCGGATATCGTCTCACTGATTGACATCGAAAACACGGGTCTGACCATCAGTTCGGTATACCCTCATCTGACCGGATTCTGTGATCTGGAGATTATTTCTCCTGAGAAGGATAATCCCGGTGACGGGGAGGCCAATGCCCTCTTTTTTGCCACACCCGATGGCGTAGGGATGAAATGGGCTTCTCGATACCTTGAAAAGGGTATGAAGATCGTGGATTACAGCGGAGACTTCCGCTTTTCGACCCAGGAGGAATATGCCTCATATGCCGGAAAGATCGGCAAGCCATCCCTTCATCATGCGTCGGAACTTCTGGAAGGGTCCGTTTACGGTCTGACGGAGCTGAATCGCGATGCCATATCCGGTGCCAGCCTGGTCGGAAATCCCGGCTGTTTTGCAGTTGCAACCATTCTTGCACTTGCCCCCATAGTCAAGGCCAGAGCCGTGGATATCAAGAAGCTCATATGCGATGCAAAGACGGGTGTCTCAGGAGCAGGCAAAAGGCCATCTTCAGCATTTCATTACCCCAGCCGGTATGAAAATATGAACCCTTACAAGGTCGGCATGCATCAACATGCGATTGAAATCGAAAACCAGCTCTCCATCCAGGCAGGTGCGGACTGTAAAATAATCCTGAATACGCAGGTTGTTCCCATCACCCGCGGGATCATGGTCTGCGCCTATGCACAGCTTGATGAAAACTGGGATTTGGATCGCGTTTTCGATCTGTATAAGGATTTCTACCGCAACGAACCCTTTGTCCGGATTCTTCCCTTGAATCAAGCCCCCTCATCTAAAGATGTCAGGGGCTCCAATTTCTGCCTTTTATCCGTACACGTGGATCCTGATACGGGAACATGCCTCATTATGGGACAGATCGACAATCTGGTCAAGGGACAGGCAGGTTCCGCCCTCCAAAATATGAACCTGATGCACGGTCTGGATGAAACCTCGGGACTATACCATCCGCCCATGATTCCCTGAACTGCATAACCCAAAAAGGAAAAACGACCATGACAGAAGCTGAAGAAAAACTCCTCTCAATTCTTGCCCGCATCTCATATCATTACAGTCCGACACCTACCTTTCGTCTGGCTTCAGGGAAAATGAGCCAGTACTATATAGATTGCAAGACCACTACACTGACTCCCGAAGGCCTTGTGCTGACAGGCCAGGTCATCTTTGAGAGGATCAGGGGTCTTCCGATCCAGGGGGTTGGGGGTCTTGAATTCGGCGCAATCCCTATGGCACTGGCCGCTTCCATCCACGCATTTCAACAAGGGAAAAAGATCCTTCCCTTTGTGGTCCGTAAACAGCCAAAGGACCGGGGCCTGAAAAAGGCAATCGAAGGCCAGATCCGCGAGGGTGATCGTGTAGTGGTTCTGGAGGACGTGGTCACCACAGGGGCTTCTTCGCTTCTGGCAGTGGAAAGGCTCCGGGAGGCAGGGATTGAAGTGGATCATGTCCTGGCCATCGTGGATCGAGACGAGGGAGGGGCAGAGGCCATTTCGAATGCCGGCCTTGAACTCGAGTCCATATTCACACTCACAGATCTGCATCATGAACTCGCCGATTCATGAACCCGGATTTTCCCCCGAGGAGATCCCTTCACTCGTTCTTGCCGACCCGGAAGGCAATATCCTGGATCACCCCAATCTGAAAATGGCAGGGATGTCCGGTCAGACTCCGGTGGTCCCATCCCCTGACGAACTTGTTCCACTCCCCTTTGGAAGCACCCTCTTTTTTATGCCAGGCCGTATTCCCGTTGGATGGGATATCAGGCAAAACCGATTCATCCCATGTTCGGATACCACATCCGGAACAGATGTGGATCATTGTTCAGCTGTCGCAGCTTTTCTCCCCCCAGGATACGTGCGCACCCTTTTGCCGGCAAGACATTGCAGGGAAAAGGCCCCTACCCTTCCACTCTGGGCCTATGCTGCGGTTGGCTGGAGGGACAACCGGTTCTGGGCCGCCGGAATCATGGTGGACCCGAATCCTCACTGGGACCCGAAATATTTTCAGGATGATGCAGGGCTTGCCGATCTTGTAAAAAAGGCCCTGGAAGAAAAACCAAAAAACAGGTTACTCCGGCACCTGGCCCGTTGCGCTCTCGAATATCATTGCTTTGCAGCCAAAAATTGTTTCTACCGCCGATGGGAGCTCCCGTTGCCCACATCTCCGGGCTGCAATGCAGAATGCCTGGGATGTATCTCGCTTCAGCCTGCCTCTTTATGCCCTGCACCCCATGAAAGGATCAAATTCGTGCCCTCTGTGGATGAGATCTGCGAAATCACGATTCCCCACCTGGAGTATGCCGAAGACCCCATTGCCAGTTTCGGTCAGGGGTGTGAGGGGGAGCCCGTTCTTCAGGCCGATGTGATCAAAGCTGCGGTTGAAGGCATCCGGTCAAATACCTCCAAGGGGATCATCAATCTCAATACCAATGGCAGCAAACCTGAAACCATTTCCCAGCTCTGCCGATCAGGCATGGAAAGTATCCGGGTCACATTGAATTCCCCCGATCCTTTGATCTTCAATGCATATCATAGACCCATCGGGTTCTCCCTGAATGAAATCAAAATGTCCCTGATCCTGGCGGGGAAGGCAGGGGCATCATCGGCAATCAATCTTCTGGTATTCCCCGGCATTACCGACAGGGAAGAGGAGAGAGACCTATTGATTAACTTTATCAAGGAGACGGGGATCGATCAGATCCAGATGAGAAATCTCAATATCGATCCCGATCTCTATCTCAGGGCTATAAAGACGAAGGGAGAAAGGTATCCCCTTCCGAAATGGATGGCGGATCTGAAAGAGGTTTTTCCGCAACTATCCTTCGGCTATTTCAACCGGGCCAAAACAGGGATCTGAATTTAAAAAATGACAGGATTGAAATGAAGAAACCTGCAGTAAGCTGAAGGGAATTACTAAATCAAAAAGAACGAAAATGGCAGGTGTTTCAGCACCCGGGGTTGATAGAAAACAATGCATGGGATGGTCTTTACTACATTTACTACGTTACAGTTAAAAAGTTAAAAAAGGTTTTAACATGACTTCCTGAGGGAACAAGAATACTTTCAAGAAACCATCTACTCTGCAGTCTGCGGAAAAATTCACTGAAACTTCTGCTTACAAGAGGGACAAAATCTATCAGAGATATTCACTTCTCATGACCATCCCATGCAATGGATTATCCTCAGAACAGTCTTTCTTATATCCCTTGGGACCTTGGTTTACCAAGGGTTTTTGATGTATGAATGATTCTCGATCTTTATTAAACGCAAGAGACATACCAGGATGTCATATATGATTCAAGATATTTTAAAACAAGGTATTATCAAATTTTTTATGAATCGGCTGGCGGATATTCATAAGGAATTTAGCAACATTTGTTATCAAATGTTGACAAAGATTCAATTCCAAATATACAGGGATCGGTTATGATTTTGAACCCGGTTCATGCATTATATGAGTCAAAGCTCAGGCGCCGATATTGACAGGATCGCAGTGCAGAGACTATACTCTTGAGCAGAAAAAGGCAATGGATTATCCTCAGAACAGTCTTTCTTATATCCCTTGGGACCTTGGTTTACCAAGGGTTTTTGATGTATGAAT
>JBLIRM010000220.1:0-5815 GCA_049472295.1 bacterium
ACAGTTCATCCATGCTGTCATATACAGGACTGACTCCGGCATCGGCCAGATGTTCAATCCAATACGCCCTGGTCTTCGTACGGAATATCTTATCCATATCCTCCGTTATCTCACGACCCTTCCCTCCCCCTGATAAATCAAAAAGCAGGGCGTCTTTCATGAATGGGATATATTTTTCCAGCCCCAGGACCCGGCAAATCCTTTCCCAGAAATGGGGTTCTCCGGGGCTGAGGCAAATATATTTGCCGTCCGATGTTTCATAAACATGGGGGATACGCTCGCCCAGTTTCGGCTGTTTCCCTGTGGAAAAATAGAGCTGGCCGTGACGAAGCGCCATCCAGGCGGCAATGGAGTCTGTCATGGCAATATCGACAAACTGTCCTTCTCCGGTTTTTTCCCTTGCCATGAGCGCGCACAGGATACCGATCACTCCCTGCATGCCTCCGGCGGCCAGGTCCGCGAAGGGGACACCGGGAATGACATGCCTTCCCTCCGGTGTTCCTGTGATCCCCAGGACCCCGCCCACTCCCTCATAGTTAGGGTCGTGGCCCGGCAGATCCCTGTACGGTCCGTCCTGGCCATAACCCGTAATGGCACAGTAGATTATCCTGGGATTCATGGCCTTGAGCGTGTCATAGTCTATATTCAGACGCTTTGTTACATTGGGACGCAGGTCTTCTATAACTACATCAGCATCCCGGGCAAGCCTGTAAAATACTTCCTGTGCCGGTTTCATCTTCAGATTCAAACACATACTCTTTTTATTTCGATGTATAAAATTATAAACCGTGAGTATTTCCTCTCGTTTTCCGGGATCTAATTTCGCGACATATTCAGGGGTCAGGTACGGCGGAAGTGAACGCCCCGGTTCCTCGATCCTTGTCACATCAGCCCCCATGTCCCCAAGCATCATCGCACAGTAAGGTCCGGGGAGTGTCCTCCCTAAATCCAGGACCTTTATATCCTCCAATGGCAGCATATTTACTCTCCAAACATTATTTTGACCTTTTATTAAAACCGTTTAAAAAAAGACCTTTTCCTTTTCCAGCTTTCTGATCTCCGCTATCGGATATCCCAGCAATTCTCCGAATACATAATCATTATGCTCCCCCAGAGAGGGGGCCGGTCGCTCAATTTTTCCGGGAGTCCGGCTAAGCTTCCAGGGAATGCCGAATATCATTTCGGCACCGACAATAGGATGTTCAATCTCCTCAAACGTCTTTCTCTCGCGATAGTGGGGGTCGGCAAACTGATCCTCAATGGTCATAGCTATAGTAGCCGCGACTCCGGCTTGTTGAAGCAGTTCCACAATTTCCGCGGGAGCGTATTCCTTGGTTCGTTCTGAAATCAACCTGTCCAGCTCTTCGTGATTTATTAACCTGACGTTCATATCCGCAAATCGAGCGTCCTCTAGCCAACTCCGAGCACCTATGGCTTCACAAAAAGATCTCCATTCGTCTTCCGTGCCCACGGCAATGGCTATCCAATTCTGATCCCCCATGCATTGATAGATACCATGAGGACACATCCTGGGGCTATAGTTACCCTGAATGCCCGGTATATGACCATTCATAAAATACTCCATGAATCCTTCACCAAGAAGGCTCGCGACGGCCTCTGTTTCTGAAAGCTCAATGTGCTGCCCCCGGCCTGTTTCCTCCCTGTGCCATAAGGCCGCAAGGACCGCCACGGCCCCATGTATACTGGCATTTGCGTCACCATAGGCCACGTTCATAAGATAGGGGACCTCATCATCAGGATAACCGACCAGACCGTTCAAGCCTCCGATTGCGGCTATAGAAGGTGCGTAGGCCACTACGTCCTTTAAGGGGCCGCTCTCTCCGCAGGCAGTGAGGGACAGGGTAACAATATCCCCTTTAATCGCTTCAAGGCTTTTGTGATCAAGCCCCAACTTCTTCATGACCCCCGGACTGGAATTATCCATAACCACATCGCTAATCCTGACAAGTTCCCTGATAACACGTTGCCCAACCGGATGTTTCAGGTCAATGGTGATGCCTAATTTATTGCGATTAAGGGCATGGAAAGCCGGCTGCATATCCGGCCATTTACCTTCATCTCCACCGGCTATATCTGTTCCGACAATGGGGCGCCCCAGCCTGATTCCGTCCATCTTCTTCCGGGACTCCACCTTGATCACTTCCGCACCCATATCCGCCAGGAGCTGGGCGGTCATGGGTCCGGCCCATGCCGTTCCGAAATCGAGGATACGGTAACCATCAAGTGCTTTTATATATGACCTGTTTCCTTCCATATATCATTACCTCATAAAATTCCCTGACGCCGCAATCGCGCAAGATCATCTTTTGAATATCCAAGCCCTTCACCAAGCACATCTGTATTGTGCTGCCCCAGCAGTGGGGCGGGCCGTATAGGATCACGATCATGTCTTGATAAATGATACGGCATCCCAGGAAAGGAAAGAACACCCGCGCGTGGGTGTTCAATTTCACAAAAGAATGCACGGGCTTTAAAATGTTCATGAGAAATCAGGTCATCCAGTTTATAGACCGGGGCACAAGGGATACGCCTTTTAAGGCACTCCTCGAAGATCTCCTCCTTTGTCCGCTCCATCAGCCAGGGGGTTATAAGCGCGTTAACTTCATCCGGGTATTCCTCCTGCATGGCCCTGCGGTTCTTATATCTGGGAAGTTGTGCCCACTCCGGATTGCCTATCATATCTAGGAACCTGTTCCATTGTTCGATCTGGGCGGCAACGAGACATACAAATCCATCCTTGCAGGGGAGACATACATTGGGGTAAAGGAAAAAGCCCGCATATCTTCCGCGCCTGATCCCGGTCACGCCCCTATAGATAAAAGTAAGCATATGATGACCTACGAACAATGCTCCCCAAACTTCAACCTCCGAGACATCTATTTGCTGGCCTGACCCGGTCTTCCGACGTGATAGCAGTGCCGCCAGGATGGCGCCCGCGGCGTTTGCACCCGCCTGATACCCCCCCTGTGAAAAAGGTATGGTTAGGGGTTCTCTCTCCGGGTCACCTATCCCAATGCTTACGCCACCGGTAGCGCATGCGTTCAGATGATAGGCATTATAATGCTTATAGGGCCCGGAATTCCCGAAAGGCGTAATGGAAGCCATGATGAGTCGGTCATGAATCTTTTCAAGCTCGGAAAAATCAAGTCCCACGTTTCCGAGTTCGGATTGGGTGTGATTCGTGACAAATACATCGGCTGTTCTTAACAGTTCATGGAAAATCTCATTCCCTTTTGGACTGTCGAGAGCAAGAGTGATTCCCTGTTTATTGCTGTTCAACCACAAAAAAAGGCCACTCTGCTCCGGGTCCGGCGTTTCATTCGGGAACGGTCCGTATTGCCTGGCTGCGTCCCCCATACCGGGTTTTTCTATCTTAATAACTTGGGCTCCCAGATCCGCGAGAAGCTTTGAACAGTATGGCGCTGAAATGAAGTGTCCGTATTCAATGATCTTTAATCCCTTTAATGGTGAGTGATACATCCTGTTTTGCCGTCTTGTAATGAATTGATCCCTTAGGAGCAATATAATTAACAGACATACCTCCTTATATTCCTGATATTAATACAATTGTCTAATTGCAGGGGAAGGCAATCCTGTATCGATATGATACTCCCAGAAAGTCAGAACAAGAAAAATCTCTTTAAAAATTTAGGGGAGTAGCCCATCAAGGGGCCATACTCCTTTATCCCTTGAAGGAAGTGCGATTGTCGCTTTCCCGGGCATGCATTCCTGTCCTCTCTGATTGGTTGTACTGATTTCAATGTCCACGCAGTGATCATTATCCTCGTCAACATGTTTATCGGTTATTTTCCCCTTGATATGGATCACATCCGATTGGTAAACGAACCCGCGATACTCCGAATAGCATCTTTTTAGAAAACCATCATCTCCCATCCAATTGGTAAGAAAATGGCTCATATTGCAATGCCTCTGAACGCCCACATCATAGGGATATGGAAGCCCCTGCAGCCTGGCCGCTTTTGTACTGAAGTGAACCGCCATTAGGGGTTGCAGGGCACACGAATCTTCATCCCGATAGGCCCAGGCCGGATGTTTGCGGTAATCACGAAGGGCCGCTCCATAGGCCAATAGCCTTCCCCCGATCACACCGGCACTGTTAAAGGCAATCATATCCATGAGACTGAACGGACCTTTAACCAAGGGTTTCAGGGCATCCCCCATATTTACATCTTCCCAATAACGGGGCATTTTTCCTCTTATTTCCTCGGTCATGGCCTCGTCTTCTATTCCTTTCAGTTCTTCATCCGTCCAGGGATGCGGCAGCTTTAAAACCTCTTCTTTTTTCTTTTCGGCTATCTTTAAACGCTCGACCCTATGAACATACAGGCGCATCTTGGCGACCAGCTCGCCTTCCTGATTCCTGTAAAAGTGATCATAATAATCTCTGATTGTCCGACCTCCGAATTTGCTCGTCTTGGGTTCATCAAATCCGGCAAAGATGACTTCCGGGGAGATCTTATCGCCCAGAAGAACCGGTTTGTAGAATGTCTGCTCCGTCGAAGAGTGGAAGCCGGCAAGGCCCCTCCATCCGAATTGGAATGGCCCGCAAACGGACCATAACCACTGTGGCGGGGCAACAAGTCGGCCATAGCGCGTATCTTTCGCATAATCCTCATCAAGCCAGAGGGGATTGACCTCACCCACTCCGTCAGCAAATCTCCTGATCGCACTTTTTGTTACTTCTTCATTATTTATATATCCATCCAGACGCATGCTTAATCCGATTTTTCCACGCATTTTATTAATGAGTTCATCGTTTAAAATACCGGCAGCTATCTCAGATTGATTGTTTTTAGACATTTATCCACCCGGAGTTTTTTTTAGTTTCCTATCTTTTTATAAAACCTATTTGGTTCTTTTACTAATACCCTAGTTCTTCACCCACCAGAACGACCTGTATACGTCCTTTTTCAGGTATAGCCTGACCTTCAATAATAACGGAATAATAACACATTCTATATTTATGGGCACAATCCGAACATTTTCCAACTTTTATACATGGGACATTTCCATGATCTTCAGGTAGATTGTGTTTCAGAAAATGCCGTTTACCATTCAATGGTGCTGCAACCGTATGGATTCTATTAAATGCATCATCGACATTTTTTACAATCTTATTTACACCAGTAACAATAATCACCTTCCGGGGACCGAAAATCATCGCAGAGACCCTGTTCCCCGCTCCATCGGTGCTTACAATTTTGCCATCCATGGTAATAGCATTCGTCCCCGTCAAAAATATATCAGACAGCAGGGCTTCCCGCTGCATCTGCCTTCTTTTTTCCACATCCAGTATATTGTCCTCGTCATCCTTCTGATAGGGATTGATTATCCTGTTTTTACCCCGTTTTTCCAAAGCCTGCAGAATACCTATCTGCTCAATGCTGACTGAATCTCCTCGTCCAACCACAGCACCTTCGGGAATCATTTTTAAGACATATTCCAGAGCCTCTTGCCTGTCTTTCACATATTGCCCTTCAATATTTCGTCTTCCCAATTTTTTTATTACAATTTTCGCCAAATCTTCATGGTACCATTCCTTTTCTTCGGTGATATTTGTCTCATCAATCATAACATTATCCTCCTTCTGAAACGTCACAAAACATGAATACTTCCGGTATAAGGATCTAATAATATCTCATCGCATTTGCTTACAAGAAAGAAACCATCTGAATGAGATGTATTTTTTGAGAATTAATCAATATTTTTTAATCACTCTGTGTTCAATTCACCGCTGCTTGCGGTGTTTCTGTCATTCCCGCGAAACCTTTCG
>JBLIRM010000221.1:0-5792 GCA_049472295.1 bacterium
GTTTAATAGATGGGGTAGGGTGAAGTTGATGCCTCTGAAATAGACTCTACTAGAAAAAGCCGCCCCACGAAAGATCGAGGCGACTTGTGCGGCGGCCCTCGATGTTGTCACTCCACCTGTATATTGGCAAAGGGGGACAGCAGGGCCACCGCAATAACTAAAAAACCAGCAGAGCAAGCATGGTACTCAAGGCTCCTCATGGTTAAAATCCGAAATCACTGTAAATGGACAACAAGATACCTGGAATGGTCTGAGACGGTAATGGGTATCCGATAATCAATTCATCAGGAAAATAGATGCGCTTATCAGAAGGCAGGGTAGGGTAACCACCGCCGGGAAAAGGATATCCGGCAGGGTAAGGGAGTTTTAACATATCGATACCGGGGTATACGTAAGGAGCAGATGGGACCGTTGGCGCTGCGGGATATTCAAAGGTATTAAATTGAAGGCCCTGAGTGTAAGTCCCTAAACCAATGAGCGATTTAATCCATGGATCGTGGGAATAATAACCCGCCATTTGAATACCCCGTGACTCTTGAAGGCTCTTGGGGCCGGGGAGGTCCGGCTTTGAATCATCTGAATTATCAGAAAGGTTATACATGACGCCAGCCAAAACTTGACCCTGAATGTTTGCATAATTTACTACCGGTATCCAGCCCCCGCTGATACCTGAACTTGAGGGCAAACCTTGCTGCTGGTTCAGCCATGCGCCAGCCCAAATATTGCCCTGAGCGTTATAGCTCTGGCATATACCCTCCTTTACCAGTATGGTGTTCGATGCTGTGATCAATAATGCGAAACTCAAGCATAAAATAATTACAAAAAATCTGTTCTTCATTTTTCTTCCCTCCCTAATTGACTCTTTTACTAATCTGACTACAATAACTTGGACAAAACAAGTCCGCTCCTTTGGTCCTTACGCACCACCTCCTTTGAAAAAGGATAGCCCTTCAGCAGAAGAAGAGTATAATTCAGGCGAGAAATATATTGGACTCTATAATGATTTAATCACTTGAATGAATGACCATTAATCGCTATCAATTTAATAGACGTCGGAATTTTTGTTTTTCCTTTTTCTTTTTTGAAAATTTATTTGCTGAAAAAAGGGATTAGATGGAATGTTTGAGTTTTAACATGTCTTGGGATGATAGGGGAGCTTGAATGCCAAGATGGGATTCGTTTAATCAATTGCGCAGGCTGTGGCAGGGGTGTGGTTAATTTTAATGAGACAATGAAGGTTTCTGTGAAATCACAATAGCCTTTGGAGAAATAGTTTGATAATTAAAGGGATGAAAAATACTTATGGCTGAACGAAAAGTATCGATATATGCATTACTGATCATATGTTCTCCTAAAAGACAATCCTTCTTGAAACATCTTAGATAAGCATTTGAAAATAGTCTGGTGTGAGTAACGTGCTGGTATAAGACAAGCATAAATATTATCTCCACCGGGCTGAGCATTTCTGCATTCTCTTCGATCTGAGGTCTTGCATTATTGAATATCAAATCCTTTCTAACAAGATACCATCTACATTTGGGTGTATCCTTATATATCAAATCCTTGTAGTCATACCAGAATCCTTCACGACAATCACGATCACAGATGACAAAACCAGGTTCTTTGTATGAGAGTTCAAAAATTGTCAAGGGGTATCCGGGAAATAAAATGTGGGTGTCTTTGCAATGTTGAAGTGTCTGCTCATAATAAGTGCTGCCCATTAGTTGGGTCATCTGTTTGATTGAAAATCTTACACCGAAGGTTTGAGTGACTGCTTCAACTGAAATCATGTTATCACCCATAATCTCCTTTGCACTGCGTTGGCCCGTTATCAGATCGAAACTTTCTGAAGCTTGACTCTGTTTATTTAATTCTTTCTCAATCCTTTTCTGGATCTCTTCAATCTGTGTCAAAGCCTTTTTTAACTTCAACCTTCGAAATTCTGAAAATAGATTATTTTGTTCCATAATCACACCCCCGGTTTTTTATTTATATTCAAAATATTTTTCAGTTTTTACTTGCAAGCAACATTTCGAGACATCTTTATCTGATAAACCCCAAAATTTATCATTGATATACTTATGATATTATAGTCATTCTAACGAAACATTAAAATTTGCCTATCAAGAATAAGAGGTGATCACAGAGGAGTCAGAGAAAACGGATTACAAAAGATCAGACTTCGTACAAAGTGTTTCTGAATCAACGGGATTATTTAAGATTGAAAATAACATGAGACAATTAAATTATAATTCCTAACAATCAATGATGTCAATCTTTTCAAAAATTTTTTCACTCTAATCAAGTTAAAAATTGAATAGAAATACATGCATAGATAATGAGGTCTCATTTAATCAAGGCTGTTGTCTGAATTCTATGTGGATATAACAAATAGATTATAGATAAAATATACTTACTTTTCCTGATAGAGTTTTCAGGGATCTTCCCGATAGGATTTTCAGAGTTTTCTCTAATCAAAAAAATTCTATTTTCTGTTAAGCTATTAATAGATTGTCTTTGATATCATGCCTCATTGTTTTTCACTTCTTTGTTTTACATCATTATCTTGAGCCATTATTAATCCTGTAAAATTAATAAATACCAAGAAAATGATTATTTACAGGGAATTTTCAAGACATGAGTTTAAATAAAGAGAATGGGCATTATTCGGTATTCCATCCGAATAGTGAGAGAATGATATTTGGAAAAAAAATTGAACGGAAAGGAACAAACGCAATGAAAATAAAAAAGTGCATCATATGTGGGTCATATAAGGACAAGCTCCCTTCATCGTATGTATGTAAAGCATGCAGGGAGATCTTATTGGCAAAAAGAAATGCTTATCTCAAAGAGAGATTGTTAAAAACCAAGCGTTGTTAATAAAATCAATATAATGCCTTGATATAAGGATTGTTTAATAGATTATAATAAATAAAATCTGATCCTGATCAGAAAATAGGTGACGGGTTTAATGATATCACCTTTCATCTCCCTTCATTATCAATTCAAAAAATTCCTGCCTGAAACGATAAAGGACAAGAAAATCTCCGATAAATCATTATAGAAGTAATCTGTGCGGAATCTCATTTTACGTGATCTGTTTGAACGAAAGAATAATTTGTTGGGTGATTATGCTTGATCATACGTTAGTTAATAAAGAAAACAAGAACTTAAAGGAAAAAATAAAAAAACTGGAAAACAAACTCCAGCAATTGGACCTGCAATATTTTTATTTCAAAACACTTTATGATGTGAATCAGGAAATCGGTCCTCTGAATAACACCAAAGGGATCTTAAAGGCCTTTCTAATGATGATTATGGGTACCTTTGGGGTTTTCCAGGGTTTTATCATCCTTGTAGACAAAGAATTTGGGAAGATCGATTTCTTTGAAAGCATGTACAGAGAAACGGATGTCATCCAACCAATCATAGAATTTTTTAAGAATAAAGATCATATGCAGGATATTTTTTCTAAAGAAACCCCTCTTTCATTTTTTGACCAGCAACTGTTTATTGATTTCTCCAAATTGAATACCGGAGGTAAAAGGCTATTCGACCTTTTAATGTCTGCGGATGTCACCACATTCCTTCCCTTTAAGATTGATGAAAGATTTTCAGGTGCAATCGGCCTCAGTAAAAGAATCAGTGGAGAGGCCTTCTCACAAATCGATCGTGAGCTTTTATCCACCCTTCTGAATCAGTTGTCAACCAACATTTTGAATGCCAAATCATTCGAGATTATTCAGGATCTGAATGTGGACCTTCAGATCAAGAATAAAACCCTCGAAGAAACCCTGAAAAAGATCCAACTGCTCGAAAAGGCCAAGGCCCTTTTATGTAAGTTTGTGCCAAAATCCCTTGAAAAGCTTATCGAAGACCATCCTGAATCCCCGGATTTGGGTAAAAAGGAGCATGATATTACTATTCTCTTCCTGGATATCGAGGGATTTACAGCAATGAGCGAGGATCTCAAATATGTGGGAATATCCCGCATGATCGAAACCTATTTTTCCCGCTTTTTTGATGACATCCACCGATATGGGGGAGACATCAATATGACAGCGGGTGATGGATTGATGATCATCTTTCAGAATAAGGACAAAAAAATCCATGCTGTAAATGCGGTCAAGACTGCATTGGCCATTAGAAATAAAACCAAGCTGATCAATTCAGAGGTAAAAAATTCGGACAGGCCTCTGGTTATTAATATTGGCATCCATTCGGGAGTTGCAATGATTGGAGCAACGCGTCTGGAGGGCTATTATGGTTCGAGATGGACCTATACAGCCCTTGGTTCCACGGTAAATATTGCGGCCAGGATCGGGTCTTTTGCAAGAAATGGGGAGATCTTGCTGAGCAATAAAACGGCATCACGCATCAGAAATGAATTTTCCCTCGAGCACCTGGGGCCTCAAAAATTCAAAAACATCAAAAAGGAGATCTCGATATATCGGGTGATGGACATCATTGATCGTCATCAATAACCTCTTAATTATATTTTATTTATAATAAAAAAATCTTTATAACTTTGTATTTATGGCCTTATAAGCGAACATTTAAACAGGAAACGCATCAGACATAAAATATGATAACCGTTCACGCTATTAGCAATTGCGGGTCATTACGGTGAGCCAAACCCCCGAGCGAAGCGTGGGGGGAAGCGAAGCAATCTAAAGGTTTTGAAAGAGAGATTGCCACGTCGCCTTCGGCTCCTCGCAATGACAATAGCGAAATACGGTGAACGGTTAGAAAATAAGAAAGCCATGTTAACGGAAAACAAGGAAAAAAATAAATCTCTCAAAAATTCAATTTCCATTCTCCTATTGTGTATTGTCATATCGGTGGCCATCTTATATCTTTTTAATATATATCAATGGAGCTTCGCCCCTTTTTATGGATTCGGATGGCGGACATTCAGCGGTTGGGCCGTAGTAGGGCGTGTTTATGAGGATGGCTATAAAGCAGGATTTCGTGTCGGGGATCGGATAATAGAGATCAATGGCGAACCGGTAAAAAGCCTTGCGTCCCTCAGAAACATGGTCAATAAGGAAATCGGGGCATTAAATCGGTTCATCATTCTAAGGGATGAAAAAAAACATACCGTCGATTATCATACGAGCAGGTTCGGCTTAGCCCGTGTGGCCATGGTTTTTGGCATTCCATGGCTGATTGGGATATTGATCATATGCATCGGCGCCTTTATCTTTTATACCACGCCCATTGAAAACCGAAAGTGGTCGTTCTTTCTCTTCTGCCTCTGTGCCGGCCTTCTTCTGATCTTTTTTAATCAAAGGACCCTCCGGCCTCCCTGGGTCCAGATATTCGGACTCATCGGCTTCTGTTTTCTGCCTGCCACCATCCTGCATATGGCCTTCATTTCCCCCTTTTATGAAGAATTCAACCGAAGGCATTCAATTTATACCTTTTTCTCATACATAATATCCTTCTTCCTGTTTATTGTCATAAACGCCTTTTCGGCCTTTTTTTCCGAATCACCCAAATATTTGCGCAGTTCAATCCTGATCTATTGTTTTCTATCAATCCTGGTCTTTATTATTATGCTATTTTATGAATATAAAAAATTTTCCAACAGACTGGCCAAGCTGAAGATCAGGGTCGTGCTCTTTGGATTCTATATCGGTGTCCTGCTGCCGTTGGCTGAACCGCTCTTGAATAGCATTTTCGGTATATTTATCCTGCCGAATATCGAAATGGCCACACTCCCATTTATCACAGTGTTCCCTCTCTCCATAGCTTATGCCATTGTGAAGCATGATCTCTTCGAGATCGAT
>JBLIRM010000222.1:0-5725 GCA_049472295.1 bacterium
CGTTCTTTTTGGGCATCATGATATCCAGAAAGATCAGATCCGGTTGGATTTCCATGGCCTTTTTCAGGCCCTCCTCTCCATCCCCTGCCGTGATAATTTGATAGCCCAATGTATCCAGATAGTCACCCAGCAGGTCCAGGATGTCCTTTTGGTCATCGATGCACAATATCGTCTTGTTCCTGATGCCGCCAATGCTGGAGATACATTCAGCCATATTCCCCCCGTAAAATGTCATTGATTGACAATGTTGGCTGTTTACTCGTTCATCAGTGATAAACAATCCTAAATAATCTATTTTATTATTCTATATCGTCTTTTTTGTTCCAAAAAATCTATCTGGAGAATGGCCTTTGAAACCCAAAAAGAGGATAAAGCCGATGGTGAGCAGTGTAATGAATCCACCCAGGATGACGCTCAAAGGCCGGTACACAAACACCACCCTGTGCTCTCCCGGAGGAAGCGGCACAGCGCGGAAGGCAAAATCGGCACGGAAAATCTCCCCCTTCTCCCCATCGACATACACCTTCCAGCCGGGATAATGGGTATCACTCAGGAACAATATCTTCGGTCGCTGCAAAGAAGCGGAGATCTCGATCCGGTTTGGCTGATAATCGGTGATTACAACGCCCTCTTCTTTATCTTTCTCGGATAGGGAGAGCTTTTTGGTTTCAATACCCTCTTTTTCATCCCCTTTGTATTGGGAGACCTGTTTGACTTCAAGGGGTTCATGGCTTTCAGCGTGTGATTCCCCTAAGAAAGGATCCTTATCCAAAAGGACCAGTGTCGCGGGATCAAATCCCTTGCTCTGGAGCATCTCTTTATATTCCTCTTCTGAACGGAGAATCTGGTAATTCTCTATCAGAAAGGCCCTGGGCAGGCACTTGAGATTCTTATAGATCAATAGTGACGCATTGGGGTCCTCTTTGTCCCCGACAACCTCCACCAGTTCCAGTTCCTTGGTATCCAACTCATATTTGGATATGAGGTATTTTACATTCAACAATGGAAACAGATTGGTGCTGTCCGGCTTGGGCGAACTGGTGATCAAAGAATAAATCTTTTCATAATGCCCGAGGCGGATGACCTCCGCGCCCTGGATGTTATAGATATGATCCAACAGATTGAAACCGGGCGTGATCTTTTCCTTGTCCACTTTGATGGAATCGGAAAAGGTCTTCGAATATGTTGTTTTGGCTTTCTGTGTTTTCGGTGTCGTGGCCACTCTAAAAAGGGAGGGATCCTTTTTGATGATGCGAACCGTCTCCGAGGGTTCATGGTATCTTTCCGCTGGATATTTTTGATAGAATCCCCGATTGGCAAAGAAGAGATCCAGTATTAACAGGGTCATCAGGGCTATGGAAAAGATCCTTTTCTTCTGTACATAGCGCCATCCAAAGACCATAATAGGTCCCAGTATGGAACAAAAAAGGAGAAATCGTTTGATATTGTGAACGTTGATCAGGGGAAAATTATAACCCGGCGGCGCGATCCCCCTTGCATTCATATATGCCTGAACAGGCCCCTGGTAAAAGCTCAACAGGCTCCATACACAGACCGTAAAGACACTGCCCGCCAGGATGCCATGGATCATCCTTTGGGTGGTCTTGCTGCGATCCGCGATCTGTTTGCAGAGGCTGTCATACCCCATGCCGGCCACAATAGAGATAAAAAAGATAAAGATGAAAAGAAATTTGACCGGATAGCGAATGGTATTGAAAAAGGGCACGTATAGAAAGAGAAATCGATACACAGGGGTGTTCCCGCCGAATGCAAGGAGCAGGGAGATCTCCATGATCAGGATCAGTGGAAGGGCCTTCCTTTTTTTATCAGTCAAAAAGAAGGCGAAGAGCACAAACGGGATAATGCCCAGATAGATGGTCTTTAACCAGCTCTGGTTATGCCAGTATTTCTGAGTGGTATGGGTGTATCCATAGAGGTCTGGGAGAAAGAATTGGATCAGGTCCTTTGAGTCCAGAGACCATGTGACCGCCTCCTTATAAACCAGGCCCTCTGCGCGGATGGAATGGAAGGCCATCTCAAAGAATGGCAGCAATTGCACGGCTGCAAGGAGGATGAAGAGAAGGATAATCAACAAAAGGCCGCTGCCCCTTTTTTTCAGGGGAGGGGGTGTGATACCCACCCCAAAGGGGTCCGGAAAACACATGAGGATGAAAAGCAGCATGAAGGTCCCGTAAAGGATCTCAACGGCCCCGCCAAGGAACATCATGACCAAAAAGGCGGCGGTATATATCAGATATCTTGTTTGCCGCTTTCTGAGGTATTGATGATAGTTTAGAAGCACAAGAGGTATCCAGATCACGGAAAGAAGATGGATGAGCAGATTCTGCACGGAAAGGAGATAGCCGCTCAACATAAAGATGATACCCCCGGTGAGGGCCGCAGTATCACTGGCCTGGAGTGTTTTCAGGAAAAGATAGGTAAAAAACCCGGCCAGAAAAAAATGCAGGATAATAATGAGATTGAAGGCATAATCAAAAGGAAAAAGAAGAAAAAGAAGGTTGGGAGGATAGAGGATGCCCGGTTGAAGGGCGGCAAACAGGGGCTGCCCACAGGAAAAGAAAGGGTTCCACAGAGGGATCGTACCGACCTTGATCATGTCCGTCCACAGTTTCCGTGGGGGTATGAAAAAGATGGACAGGTCCCTCTCGGTAAATAGAAAGCCTCCTTTCAGGATGTCATGGAAATAGAGGATGCAGACACCCAGAAGGAGGCATAATATCAGTTTTTTTTTAAGCCCGGTGTTTTCAGTAACACCTGATTTCCCCTTATACTGCAAATGTAATAAACATCTCTGCAAGATCCGGATGATCAGAATCCGGTAGCTTCAACCACCTGCCCTGCGAACACAGGAAGCTTCGCCGGTAACCAGGTCCAGTAGTATGCGTTTCCTGCGATGCTGGCTTTAGCCCCATCTGTCTTTGCTGTGAAATCCTCAACCCCCGATATCTGGCAATTTTTTGCCACATCTAACATATTGTACGCTTCCCCGGATACCCCTTTGATCGAGCATCGGGAATAAAGGATGCTCACCGATCCCCTTAGTGCTGCAGTAATCCCTCTAGCCGATGCATCCGCAGCCTCCGATCTGGTGGAGAAATACTTTGGTACGGCCGTGGCAGCCAGGATGCCTAAGATCACGATGACCATGACCAGCTCGATGAGGGTGAAACCCTGATTATTTTTCAGAGCAACCTCTTTATTCCGCATACCCTTTCTCCTCCTTATGTTTAATATACTCAAGGAGACAGAGACCCATCAGTATATAAAGATTGTTTTTTAATCCAATGTTGACAGCCTTGTAAAAAGTGCCAAAAATGTCATTGCGAGGAGTGAAGCGAAGCAATCTAAGGTATGCATATCTATTTGTATTTATTAGATTGCTTTGTCGCTTCACTCCTCGCAATGACTCGATATATGACTTATACGAGTCCGTCAATGTTATCAAAAAACATTCCGGATCCTCTTATAGGCCAAACAAGAGCAACCTCATATCAGAGCTCGGATGATTAGAACCCGGTAGCGGGATTTTCAGTGACAACACCCGCGGTTGTGGGAAGATCCGCCGCTGTCCAATCCCAGCCGTATGCGATACCTCCTATCGTCGCTATAAAATTGGTGGTGAGTGATGCCGAGCTATCGACCCCCGATATCTGGGCATTGTCTACAACATCTTCCATGTCGTAGGCCGGGCCACCGGTCCCGCCCACCAGATTCTGGGAATAAAGGACACTCACCGATCCCCTCAGGGCTGCTGTAATCCCTTTGGCCGATGCCAACGCAGCCTCTGTCCGGATGGAGAAATACTTCGGCACGGCAGTAGCAGCCAGGATACCTAATACGACGATGACCATGATTAATTCAATGAGCGTAAAACCCTTATTATTGTTTAAAGCACCCTTGATCTTCCTTAGCATTTTTCCCCTCCTTTGGTTTGGTTGCCTTACAATAAATGCTTGACAGCGATACCTTACGCAATCCTCATGCCACCGTAATGGCCCGGAGGGCTAAAGGCCCTAATCCCTTGATCACCGGGCAAATCGGCATAAAAGGACCAAGAATGAAAAAGCTCACAAGTCATGTTTTCCCTACACAAATTGGAGGTGGATCTACATTTTTTGTAGCTCCTTGATATGTTCCGTTTGAAGACCGTATTTCTTTAAACGGTGCCACATGCTCCGCTCTGTGATACCCAGCAGTTTGGCTGCATGGGATTGAACCCCCTTTGTCTTGTGCAGGGCCTCCATGATCAGTTCCTTCTCGAATCGGCAAACCGTATCATCCAGGGAATGGCATTCCTGAGGCATCTGATATGCTATCCCATCGGGTATTCCCCTTAGATGCAGAGAGATATGGGATGGCGTGATCACTGTCTCCCCGGCTTCCATCATCACCATAGTGCGCTCGATGACATTTTTGAGTTCTCTGATATTGCCGGGCCATGAATAGTCCGTCAGGTTTTCCATGGCCTCTTTGGATATCATGGGTATCTTGCTCCCGGATGTTTTGGGACCATGCTCCAGAAAATGGTTGACCAGCAGGGGGATGTCCTCCCTGCGCTCCCGTAAGGGAGGGAGAAAGATCGTTACCACATTGAGCCTGTAGAAGAGATCCTCCCGAAAACTTTTCTCTTTGACCTCTTTCATCAGATCCCGGTTGGTGGCTGCAATGATCCTGACATCCACCTGGATCGGCTCTGTGCCGCCGATTCTTTCGAATTCCTTCTCCTGGATGATTCGCAATATCTTGGGTTGCGTGGACAGGCTCATGTCCCCTATTTCATCCAAAAATAAGGTCCCTTGATCGGCCAGTTCGAATTTCCCGATTTTTCTGTTGATGGCGCCGGTAAAGGAGCCCTTCTCATGGCCAAATAGCTCACTTTCAAGAAGTCCCTCAGGAACCGCAGCACAGTTTAGTTTGATAAAGGGTTTATCCCTTCGGATGCTATTTTCATAGATGGCCCGGGCAACCAACTCCTTCCCTGTGCCGGTCTCTCCGAGGATCAGAACCGTGGCATCGGTCTCCGCTGCCCTGGCCACCTGCCTGAAAACCTGTTTGATGGCATGCCCCTGACCGATGATATCCGGAAAGGGGATGGATTCTATCGCCCTTTTCTTTAACCGTACCAGCTCCTTTTGCAGCCTGCCCTTTTCCAACGCCCTTTTAATGGTAACCTCCATTTCCTCCAACAGAAAGGGCTTGGTGAAGTAATCGTAAGCACCCTTATGGATTGCATCCAGGGCCAGTTTCTTATTCCCGAAGGCCGTAATCACGATAATCGCGGCATCGGACCTTTCCCTGATAGGTTCAATGGCCTCTATACCATCCATCCCCGGGAGTTTGATGTCGAGAAGGATAAGATCACACGCCTCTTTTTCAAGCCACAGGAGCGATTCCTCGGCATCAGAAAAGGAAAAGACCTGATACTCCTGTTTTTGAAGGGCTTCGGATAGAAAAAACTGCATACCCTCGTCATCTTCGATAATCAGAATCCTTTCACTCATCATCAATGCTCCTGTAATGCCATCTCCCTCTTTTTAGAGGCTTTGGGGGCATCTTTGGCGACCGGTAGTTCCACCATGAAAGTGGTGCCCTTCCCCTGGCCATCTTCCACCCGAATATCCCCGCAATGCGCGGAGATGATATGCTGGGCAATGGACAATCCAAGGCCGATCCTCTGATTCTGGATCATGAAGAATGGGACAAA
>JBLIRM010000223.1:0-5705 GCA_049472295.1 bacterium
GGGCCTTTTGGGTATAGAGAAACTGGATGAATGCCTCTGCCACTTCTCTGTTATGATGTTTATCAACATTCCTGTCAATCAGGGCCACAGGGTTTTCAATGAGGATGGTCTCATCAGGGATGAAAAAGGGAAACTCTTTTCCCTCCTTCTGCCTCAGCAGCGCCTCATTTTCATAGGTCAGCAATGCGTCTCCCACACCGTTTTCAAAGGTGGTAACTGAAGCCCGGCCGGATTTATCCATGACCTTCACCCTCTTTTGAATGGACTTCAACATCCACTTGGCATAATCCTCGTCTCTTCGTCCTATATTGGTTTCCGTGAGTTTTAATCCTGCGCCGTAAATGGCATTGACACACCACATAGCCCCGCCCGATGTCTTAGGACTTGGGTAAAGCAGATCGATGTCATCTCTTGTGAGATCCACCCAATTTCTGATCTTTTTGGGATTCCCCGGACGATGGGCAATGATTATGACGGAACGGGTGACAAAACCCTGATAGGGATTATCCTTCCAGTCATGGATGATCAACCCCTCTTGCCCGAGCCTTTGGACATCCCCTTCCAGTGACAAAGCGGCAATATCCGCCTCGAAACCACCGGCTATGGCCCTTGATTGGGCACCGGATGCAATGTAGGACTCCTCGAATTTCACATCCTGACCTGTCTTTTCTTTCCAGTATGACTTAAAGGCCGGTATGATCTCCTTCTGGTATACCTCCTTGGGGACCGTATAAGCCCCTATGGTCAGGGTTACCTGGGCACCGTCACCCTTTGATTTTTTGAAATTGCAGCCCTGTAAGAGTAATACGAAAAACAGACAGAAGATGAAAAACCTTTTCATGAGGACCTCCTCATCCTGTTTTATAAGAAAGCGTCAATAAAGAGTCAATAATGAATGCTGGATTGTACTAACATTGTAATACAATTGCATTAATCTATATCAAAATATATATTTTTGTCAAGTGATTTTGGCACATCAGCCGCAATGACATTTCTTGGCTTTTTACCAGTCTACCATTATTTAAGATCAATTTGAGATCATTTCCTTGCAAGCTAAGAATATCTTGGATATACTGACCATTTATTTATTAGAGGTTCCGCAGAGGTATTGATGATTCTGGGATGATCCTCATGGGATCGGATCAAAGGAGGTTGGGATATTAGAGATGTTCAGAGCATATAAAAAGAGGAAGGGCATATCGGAGTATTTTGTACGTAACAGGCATGCCCTGGATTTACTTAAAAGGCATACCCTGGACTTGCTGATTCTGAGCCTATGCTGTTTTTTCTTGGTTTTACCCGTTTCCGCCAGGGCTGTTGATCTCGAGTCAAAGGTTATCAAGAGGCAACTTTCGAATGGGATGACTGTGCTGATGATGGAGAGGCATCAGACGCCGGTTTGTTCCCTTTATATCCGATACAAGGTGGGTATGGTTGATGAGCCCCACGGCCGGACAGGCACTGCCCATTTGCTGGAACATCTGATGTTCAAGGGGACGAAGACCATCGGGACCAGGGATTATGAAAGAGAATCTCTTATTCTCAATGAGATCAAAGGGGTGGGCAAGGCCCTGGACCGGGAGATAAAGAAGGATACGGAAGAAGATCCCAATAAGATTCAGCAGCTATTAAAAAAACTCTCTGAATTGCAGCATGAGCACAAGGCCTATGTGGTGAAGGATGAAATGGATTCCATATATTCCGAGAACGGGGCCGTCGGGTTCAATGCCTTTACCGGTGCGGATATGACCACATATACCGTAAGCTTGCCCAGTAACCGGCTGGAATTATGGGCCAGGATAGAGTCCGACAGAATGATGAATCCTGTCTTCAGGGAATTCTACTCAGAACGCAGCGTGGTGATGGAGGAGCGTCGACAGAGTTATGAATCCAAGCCCTTCCGGAAACTCCTGGAGCAATTTCTGGCCACGGCATTTATGGTCCATTCTTACCGGAATCCTGTAATCGGGTGGGAATCAGAACTCCGGTTCTTGGACCCGGACAACACCATGGCATTTTTTCGCAGGCATTATGCACCCAATAATGTGGTGGTAGCTGCGATAGGGGATATCGAGCCGGAGCGTTTCATGGGATTGATGGAAACCTATTTCGGCCGCATTCCCTCCCAGCCGCCTCCGTTGCCTCTTGTGACCAAAGAACCGGAACAGATGGGAGAGCGGCGGATCGAGGTGGTTTTCGATGCCGAACCCCAGGTGATTATCGGTTATCCCAAGCCCACGTTGCCTGAACGCGCGGACTATGCTTTTGACATCATCAGCTCGATCCTGACGGACGGCAGAACCTCCAGGCTTTATCAAAGGATGATTGTCGAGGAGAAGGTGGCGGTGAGTGTCAGTGCAGTCAATGGCATGCCCGGCGCCAGATATCCGAATCTTTTTGTCATTTTTGCTACTCCAAGGTTCCCCAATACCACTGCGGACCTGGAGAAGATTATATATGAGGAATTGGAGAGGCTGAAGGCAGAACCGGTCTCGGAGTGGGAACTGGGTAAGATCAAAAACCAGATACAGATGGATCTCATCCGGGGACTGCAATCCAATTCCGGAATGGCCAATAAGCTATCCTATTTTGAATCAGCGGCAGGGGATTGGCGCTATATCAGCACATATCTGGATATGATCAATACCATCACGACTCAGGAGATCCAGGATGCTGCCAAGACCTATCTTATGAAGGACCGGAGAACCGTAGCCACGCTGGTCAGGAATGCCGGAGGAGAGAACGGATCATGAAATCTTTTAAGGGAGTTGCTCATAAAAAAGGCATGACAGGAAGATGCATCTGTTTAACCCATCTCTTGGTTCTTTTGTTTATTGCCGGTATGTTTCTTTCTGGCTGCATGCCAGTTCAGACGGCCAGATTCTCACAGCATCCCTCAAAAATTTCCTTTCCGCCCATTGATTTTACCCCGCCCAAACCGGAGCGTTTGGTGCTTCCCAATGGTATGGTCCTATATCTTATGGAGGATCATGAGGTGCCTTTGATCACCATCCATGCGCTTGTCCGCACTGGTGGGGTATATGAACCTCCGGATAAGGTTGGTTTGGCGGATATCACCGGTGAGGTCATGAGAACAGGCGGCACCAGGAGAATGGGCCCTGAGGAGATAGACCGAAGGCTGGAATTCTTGGGTGCCGGCCTTGAGACGGGGATTAATATGGAATCGGGGTCTGCTGCTCTGTCAGTCATGAAAAAGGACTTTGAAGAGGCGCTGGGGATTTTTTCGGATGTCCTTCGGTATCCTTCCTTTGCACCGGAAAAGATCGAGCTTGCAAAGATTAAAAGGATAGAATCCATCCGGAGGCAGAACGATGAGCCGCTTCAGATCGCCTCCAGGGAATTCAAGCGCAAGGTTTATAACGGTGACCCCAGGGGCCGCGTTAGGACCATCGAGGGGATCCAGCGGATACAAAGAGAGGACCTGATTGAATTCCACCGATCCTCATTTTTCCCGAACAATATGATTATGGGGATATCAGGGGACTTCGAGAGGTCGGAAATGATGGAAAGAATCAAAAATGCCTTTGGAGATTGGACGGAGTTATCCCGGTCCATACCGCCTGCCCCTGTTCCGGAACGCCCTATAGAGAGGGCAGTGGTATATGGAGAACGGTTGCTTCCCCAATCAACCATCATCCTCGGACATCTGTGTTGTCCCAAAAATCATCCGGATTATTTTCCTATGGAGGTATTGAACAATGTGCTGGGTGATGGCTTCAATTCCAGACTTATGGAAGAGATCCGGTCAAACCGGGGTCTGGCTTACAGTGTGGGAAGCTTTTATCGAGGGGACATCGATTACGGGGTATTTGGCGCCTATGCCATGACCAAATCCCAGACCACCGGGAATGTAATCGAGTTGATTATTCACGAGATCAACCGGGTTGTGGAGAATGGCCTGGAGGCAGAAGAGCTTTCCTGGGCAAAGGATTCCATCATCAACAAATATGTCTTTTCTTTTTCTTCTACAGCAGGTCTGGTCAAACAATATATATCCCTTGAGTATGATCACCTGCCGGAAGATTATATTGAGAGCTATCCTGGCATGATTTCTGCAATTACATTAGAAGACATCAAGCGGGTTGCAAAAAAATACCTGAAGCCCGATAAGTCAGTGTTGGTGGTGGTTGGAAACGAAAGAGCGTTTGACATACCCTTGAACCATTTTGGTCAGGTTGAGCAGGCCGATCTGAGCATCCGTTGAGATCGGCTGCGTTATGTCCCGGCTGATGGGGCGTTTGGGGAATTAACCCCTGAATAAGACAGATTTAGATATTTAAGTGCAATATGATAATTATTTTGCCATGTGCAATCCCTGTTTTGCATATTGCATGATTTATTGCATAAAAGAGGGGTATGGGTCCGGATGGCAATGGGCAATATCCTTCTTGACAGTATTATACCTTTTCTCTATAATTCGATTATTCGTTATGGATCGTTTCATCAGGGATCAACCCTTTTTTTAACTGAACCTTTTTGAAAGGAGGGGTACGGTTTGAAGAAGTCCTTTTGGGTAGTTTTCATGGTTCTAATCCTCATCTGTGTGGGGGCAATGGTGCTTCAGGCTGGTGGGCCTAAGGTTGTCGAGGAATTGAAGATCGATTCCAATGCCAAGCACTTCAAGAATGGAGCAAAAAAGAAGGGCGCACCGGCATACGAATTGGTTACACTGACCCACCAAAAACATGCTGAAGTATATGGCGATGGTGGCTATGGATGTAAGGCTTGTCATCATGAACTGGCAAGTGACGAGCCAGCAGAGCAGGCCAAGGCCAAGAAATGCAGCAGCGAAGGCTGCCACACTGCCGTGGCGAACGAAAAATGCCTGGACTTGGAGAATGCCATGCATAAGCAATGCTACAAGGATTGCCACAAGACCAATGAAAAGGCAATTGCTGCCAAGGCACCTAAAACCTGTTCCAAGTGTCACGTGAAGGCCCAGGCCCAGGCCAAGTAAAGGGCCTCTTTGCAAAGATTCTTATTCTAAACCCACAGATTGACTGTAAGGGGGTAGTGAAAAGCTGCCCCCTTTTATTCTTTTTATAATCCCATGAAAAGGATCATAGATCGATATATTATCCGTGAGTTCATCCCGCCATTTATCGGAGGACTTTGTCTTTTCAGTTTTATCTTGATCATGGACAAGGTCTTTAAATTAACGGATCTCATTTTCATCAAGGGCATCGGCCTCGGAACCCTCGGGAGGCTTCTGCTTTATCTCCTTCCCCCGCTTTTTTCTTTCACCATCCCCATGGCCATCCTCTTTGCCTCTCTGATGGCATTCGGACGTCTGTCTTCGGATAATGAAATCATCGCATTTCGAAACAGCGGCTTCCATCCTGTCAGGCTGATGATTCCCATTCTCATTTTCAGCCTTTTTTCGGCCTTGGTATGCCTCTGGCTTGAAGTGGCATTAATCCCCTCAGTCAACAGATCTTTTCGAGCCATTGTTTTCTCCTTTCAGAAAGAAAAAACATTTTTAACTTTGAATGAACGGGACTTTCAGGGATTTGGAGAGGACATGCTGGTTTACGTCCATAAAATCCAAAAAAAACAAGGGGATGAAAGGACATACATGGGGGTCTTGATTACCGACTATTCTCTGGAGGGCATCCCAAGGGTCATCCTCGCACGGGAAGGGCATATCATGATGGATCAGTTTAAAAGCAAGATCATGATCTCTC
>JBLIRM010000224.1:0-5692 GCA_049472295.1 bacterium
CGACCCTCCACCAATCTTCGGCTCATATTTGCAATCGTATGGTTATAATGAATAACATCGATATAGCCGAAATAGCTGTCCGTGGATAATAATTCCTCTATTTTGATTAATAAAGGCTGGGCTTCCAAGACCTTTTTGCCATCATTCCCCAGGAGTTTTTGAAGCCTATCAACAGCCTCCTTTGCCTCAATAATCCCCTCCCCGAAATGAATACCGATCCGGATATGGATTTGGTCTTTGACCTCATTTTGTTGATTGTGGCTAAAAAATGCCTGTTGGATTCTTATGGCGGATTTTAATGCCTCTTTTGCATCAAAAAAGTAGGACATGACCGAGTCACCCAGGAGTTTCACCAATACACCACCATGCTCATTGATTGGGCCGGAGGTCATTTCTTGATGCATTCTCAGCATATTCCGTCCGGCGATATCTCCATAGGACTTAAAATAATTTGATGAACCGACAATATCCGTGAAAAGGACCGCCAGTTTTTGAATAGAGTCCTTTGGATATTGGGCAATGGGTTTCGGTGGGGTAAATTTGGTATTCCGGACTTTTAATGCAGAGTAGGATTTCATTGCTATGTGTTTTGGGGGTGGACCTACCCCTCTGTGGAGTAAATCAGCACCAACTCCTTTAAGTTTGTAATTTTCCTATCTTAATCCAGTTCTCATCTGCGAACTTACGTCTTTGAATTTTTACCTTTCGTAGTCACGCCATGGCTTGACCAACACCATCGGCCATCGCCTATGGTGTCGGACGAGTACAAGCTCGTCATTATTTTGCAATCAGATAAAGCCTTTAAAAACAATCAGTTCGCTGGCAGCGGATCGCTGACAGCTGAATGCTCCATCCAGAAATTGTCTTTTTCTGGACGGAAACCAATCTATTTATCTCATCGACATAATTCATGAAAAACTTGATTTGAAAAAGGGAGACACCATCTCAAAGCCTTTGATCTTGATGGTCCATCAGTAACACATAACCAACCAGATGATTTTACTGAAAAAGAGAAATTAAAGGTTTTCTCTGTAGATGGGTATTGTATAGCTGGTCAGGCAACTGAGAGATTAAAAAGCGGATCTATTAAGGACTTACTGAAAAATTCCATATATCAATTTGATTTTCAGTACTTTTTAGTATAAAATTTAGGAATAGGTAAGTGAATTATACAACAGGGAGGAAACCTACATGCTGCAAATAGCGCTAAAATTTAAGGATACAGTGCTCAGGACTATTCAAACAGATAGGGATAAAATTACCATTGGTCGAAAGAAAAAGAACGATATCCAGATTGATAACCTGCAGGTTTCCAATAAACATGCAAGGATTATAAAACACGGGAGTAATTACTTCATTGAGGATCTAAAAAGTACCAATGGCACCTATTTAAACAATGAGAAGGTAATCAAGGAGCCGCTTAGAGATAAAGATATCATCACTATTGGAAAACATACTCTGGCGATCCATTTCGAAGAAAAAAGGGCTCCAGACCCCAACACTATTATCGATGATCCTACCTATGCAGTCCAAAAAGATTGATTTCCCCATCCTATAACAACGTCGTTTATCGTTATCATTATGGCAGCCTTGTTAAAACAAATCGGAAAATATCCTGTTATTTCCAAATTAGCCGTTGGGGGAATGGGAGAGGTTTATAAGGCTACACATCCCACCCTGGGGCTGACCATAATCATCAAGTGTCTCACCATAAAGAATCATCCCGAAGTTGAGGAACGGTTTCGCCGGGAGGCCAGGATTATGATGGATCTGCGGGATGAGCGCATTGTTCAGGTATATGATCATTTCAAACAACGATCTTCCTATTGTATTGCAATGGAGTATGTGGAAGGCATTGACCTTCAACATTTGATTGTGGAGAGGAGATATCTGTCAAATGATATAGCCCTCCTGATCTTCACCGAGGTATGTAAGGCCCTTAAATATGCCCATGAGCGTAAAGTAATCCATCGTGATATCAAACCAGCCAATATCCTCATCTCAAAAGCCGGGGAAGTCAAGTTGACCGATTTTGGTGTGGCAACGACTACAGAGCAGGATGAGGACCTGACCGGGGAAGGCATGACCCTTGGGACTCCGGCCTATATGGCACCTGAGCAGATATTAGACCCGGGCAAGGCCGATCAACGGGCGGACATCTATTCCATGGGTGTTTTACTCTATGTAATGCTGACCGGACAGAAGCCCTTTGAGGGACCTTTTACGCCTCAAGTTCTTTCAAGCGTAAACCGGGGCCGCTATATCCCTCCCCGTAAAATTAATCCCAGGATACCATCGCCGATCCAGCGTCTTATAAAAAAGACCATGCATCACAAATTAAAAAAAAGGTATCAGGACATCGAGAAGGTCCTGGCAAAATGTTCCAAACTTTTGAAATCCAGCCAGGATAAGAAACAGATTAATGAAGTGATTAGGCAATACCTGGAAGGAGAAGAATCTGATCATGATAAAAGTACAAAGCGTGGAAGGTTTAGTCCGAAACACCCCATCGGAGTTGCCTCTGCATTAATAGTGATTCTTCTGCTTGCCCTGGGCGGCACGATTGCATATTGGTATGGATGGCATTATGAATTTTTCCTCCCTTCCAAGTACGGCGCCTTTAGAGTCGAAGCCCAGGTGAGGAACGGCGGAAGGGATCTTTTAAAGAAAAATATACACTCCACGCTGTTCTCTCAAAATGAAAAAAGCTGGGAAGAAGTCAGGGGAATGAATTTAATGTTTAAGGAGGATGTCTCAGCTTCTGAGACAAATTTCTCCGTTCTGTTTTCTCAAAAGAGATATCTGCCCAAGGGGAATTATTTAATCCGGCTGGATCTTGGAAATGAACAGTACCAGACACAATTTTATTTAGCCCCCAGATCCATTCAGAGAGATATCCAAACCTGGAAGGACGGATATCAAATAAAGATAGCCATGGAAAGAAACACGCCCAAACTCCCTCTGAAATTCGACTGCATTGTGAAGGACTTTGTTGGAGGAAAAGAGATCACCAAAGATATTCAAATATTCATTTTTTACGATAATAAATGGACACCCTGGGATGTATTCGCAAAAGATCAATCCATGCTCAAGTCTTTCACCAGCGGAAAGGATTACAGCTTTAAATTCTCCGGACAGGATTTTTTCACGAAATATGCAAATACTTCAGTAGACCCGGAACAGACCGTATTGAACCTGGAGGTAACACTTACTCCTCAGCCGGGAAGTCTCTTCATTAAAACAGAGGTCCCCCGCGCAAGCGTGCTTTTGAATGATCTACCCTACTACCTTGAAGGCGGTGAATATCCCGCGTACAAAAAGTTGGGACCGCTTGATGAGACCGGACTGAAAATATCTCTTCCCGCAGGGGATTATTTTTTGACCATTAAAGAGGAAAAATCCTGGTGGCAAAGAATCTCCCTGATTCCTCCCAAGCTATTACCATTACGGTCCGATACACTGAAGATAACGATCCGACATGGAAAGACTTTAAATGTGCTTTCCAGAATCCATCCGGACAATGATACACTCCAGCTAAAAATCAATGATTAAAAGTCGCTTTTCGGGGAAGGAGCATGGGTGCATTTTTGCCCGGCGCATTAAGTAAAGAATGACCTCATGAATGCCATTCGCATTTATGGGGTTTTTTTATGTCCTTGATATTGCGTAACTATTTGGTTTTATCGGGGCTGGATTCTTAGAGATTAGAGAGAATAGAAGCAAGAAAAAGATTTTTTGTCACATTTTGTCACATTTGAAGGTGCTTACATCATAGCATTTTAATGAGGAACCCGTCTTACGATTAAGTAAAAAGGAAGAGGGGTTTTGAATGATATATCCCCCCTTTTGTTTGGAACTGCAATAATAATGAGTATGGAAAATTGTTGATGTTTTGACTTGCATTAGTATAATTAAATCTCAGTCTTTTTAAGGTTATAACAGGAAGTGGCACGATTCTAGATCAGGAGAGAAGTGTAGATTCATTTGGGTAGTCTTAAGTTGATCGATATTCAAGTATTCTTGCGTTAATTACAATAGGTTGAGGACCATCGGAAGGCAGATATCGCTGGTTTTGACCATCCGATACCTTTTGCTAGGGTATTGATGCTTCTGATTTTATGTAATCCTCCATACCTGTCCAAAATCGTTTTAGTCAAGAGGCAGGCGCTAAGGGTATTGCCGATTGCGGCGTATTTTGGCCCTGAAGCAGGGCGCTGTAAGGACCAAAATCCTTAGTGAGCGGAGCCATGGAGGGCGCTTAGCATAGCGAATAGTAAAGAGGCAAAGCTCCAGAGCCCTGCCTTATCGTCGAATATTGAGCATGTAGTTGACTTTGTACCATGGCGAAAAACTTCAAATAAGAGGTGAATTATGAGACATTTTACGCTGAAGTTGGTATACCCAAGTCTATTCATTTTTTTATTGTTTTTTGGATGTAGCACACCGCAAAAAATCGATTTCGATAGAACGGAAAATAGCCATATTAATAAAATTGCCTTACTTCGAGTTGATGAACCAAAAAAAATTAGAATTACGGGTGGTTCTGGAAAAGCACCACATGCGGCATATTGGGCTTGTTGTCTATTGGGAGGTCCATGTCTAGGCGCCCCATTGGGAGCGGCTTTAGGTTCGGCTACGGCCGCTGGCATTGAGTCTGGACAATCTAAAGAATTTTATGAAGAGCTGAAAAATCACCACATACAATTTGCCCCTCATATGGTTGAAGCCTTAGAGCAAAAGCTCACTATGGGAGGTCGCGAAATCATTTATCTGCCAGATCAAGCACCGATGTTAGAAAAAGAAGATAAGACTGCTGCTTACTACGCTCAGATCGATACGGATGCAGATGCAATTATGACCTTTATGATGGGTTCCGTGGGCTATTCCCTTATTGTTAATGCATTCAAACCAAATTTGTGGGTGTCAACTAATATATATGACTTACGCTCCAAAAAGGAAATATATTCTCGCACATTTCTCGTCACATCCATAATAAGTGGTGTTTCTTATCCCAAATCAATCGAAATAATTTATCCAGGAGATCAATACAGATATGATTCAGTAGATTCGATAATGAAAAATGTCGATGAGGCTTCTGAAGGGATAAAAGCCTGTCAAAATAAGATCGCCAGCCGAGTCGCCGAGCATCTGCGTTGAATTTAGATAATGCACAAATGCACCAGTCACATAATGAATTTCTAAATATTATTATTCAGAAGAATAGAAGCTGACCCGCTAAATAATTGCTAATATCATTAGCCTTGATCAATTTGGTTGTGTAGCCTGTGACTAATCAGGCAAAAAACCTCAAAATGAGAATTCACCTCCTAAAAAAGGTCCACTAGTAAGACTTAAATGCGGAGAAGATAAAGACTAAGTCTGATTACCCACTTAATAAACGCAAAAGAGTTATAAAAAATGGCGGTTCCGTCAGGCACCGCCATGTTGATTCAATATAGACACTTTTCCGGAATGAAATTACTCCATGCGAATCCCGTCTTCAGGCCTGAGATAGAGAACATGCTCGGTCCCTTTCACCTCCTTCTCGTAATATTGGAGATATGCATTGATCTTCTCTTTGTTTTCCGCCTCCATGGCCGCTATGGTTGCAGTGTCAAAAGCATAATTGGTCAGGGTATTCCGCCATTCGAGTGCCTCGGCCCATAGTTCATGCTGTGGGTTCAAGGGTACT
>JBLIRM010000225.1:0-5682 GCA_049472295.1 bacterium
CCGGTCAAACAGGGGAGTGCTGCAGGCCGGGGTCAGAATAAGAAACTGGCTCAGGCTCGGATTCAGTGATATGAGATATTCAAGGTCCTCCCAAACACTTTTAACCGTATGGAAATCATGCCCGATGATGAGGGAGGCAAGGGTGTTGATGCCATGGGAGTGAAGGGTTTCAAAAATCGCCTCAATATCGATTCCCTTTAATTTATTGTAGTTGGCCTGCCTTGATTCAACCCCGATCCAGATCGTCTCGATTCCCATCCTGACAAGGTCCTCAGGGTCCCACTGTGCGATAGAGTATGCGCTGGCAAAACAGGAGATCCTGATGGGATTCTCGGCGTCTTTTTTCACGCAGTCAAGATATTCAGAGGCACGCTCTTTCTGGAGCAGGAAATCCTCTTCAATAATGCCCATAGGCAGATTTTGGTTGCCCAGGACTTTGTGCACCCTTCTGATTTCACGGTGCAGGTCCGCGCCGGTCCTTAAAAGAGGGATATGTCGCCTTTTATGAAAATAGGATGTGGCGCAGAACTCACACCCATGCGGACATCCCAGCCCCGCCAGAATCACGGCGCCTTTCATAACCGGGAGCCCGAGAATTCTACCTCTGGTTGGGCACACCACATGCCTTTTGGGTTGGTCATTGTGGACTTCTCCCAAAAGCCGCCGCATAAAGTCCACCCCTTCCTCCCGGCAGACATAGTCACCATACTGATCGCATTCAGGGAGCATGGTGCCGTATCCGCCCAGTATGATTCGGGAACCGGGTGAAACCTCTCTGACCAGCCTGCACATCTTTTTCAGCTTATCGAACGTAGCGATAACAAAACTGATTCCGACAAAATCGTATCCCTTTTTCAGCTCGCGTTTGAACTGCTTCATGGTGGGGTATTGCAGCACCGTCGAAGGAGTAGCTATATTTTCCGCGATATACTCCAGTCCGTATGAAATATAGGTGGACCGGATACTAAAAATGCCTTGTGACCGTGTGACCTGGGCATGAAAAAGCTCAGGCATCACATGCCTGGTACAGTCATCAGTGTCTTCGCCAAAAGGTTTGCACACTGTTGTTAGAAGTACTTTTTTCATTAATCCCTTCCTTTTAAAAACCGATATGCTGTATGCAATTATGGATAACCCGAATGGTATGTTACAGGGATGATCTTTGGAAAAATCGGGACACGATCAGACATGTATCAATGAAGTAAGATAAATAAGTATAGCAGTCCTCATGATTGATCATCAAAGCCTATATAGCTTGCAGGGAATTGATTTGTCCACCCGTTTTACAGCATCATTTAATCACTTTTACGTCAAAGACGGATAAGATCCCGAATAGGCATTTCTTCGAGTTTTTATCGCCGTATTTTTATTTTTTAAAAAAGCATTTATTATACCATTTCTTCTGATTAAGAAATCCTTTGATATATAAGGCTTATAGGTTATAGAGATCCTTATTGAAAGGATCCAAGTCTCAAAATGAACCAATTTTTATTCCCGAAAATCCCATAATGGGACTGGATAGGGGGATAATATTAAAGGATAGTCTAACGCAGAAAGAGCGTTGAAATGAAACATCCTCCGCCGCCGCCACCGCCAAGAACTGTAACCATGCTGGGTGGAGTGGGGCCGCCGGGATCCACAATGGTGCCGTTTGATACCCGGTCGCCATCACCATCCCCGCCATCCTGGACCGTGACTTCAACAAGCGTATGGGCAGTGGCAGGTTTATAAGTAAAAGTGGCATCTTTATGTTCATGCCATCCGGAGTGATTATCGAATTTCCACCATTTTCCCCCTTCGTAATAGCCGGGGATATAGAATGAAATCAATACGGTTTCCCCAGGGGATAGATCTTCGATTCTGAAGGAAAAGACCCCAATGGGGAAATCCCCGGGGCGGCCCTCTGCAGGGAGGTTTTCAGGATTAATGGATTTCACCGCAAGCTTCTCCTTTTCACAGGCAAATATGACTGTGGCATGACCCGTATTCTCACTCGAAATGGCCCCTCTGACCGCCCCCTTCATATTGGGGTCATCAAAACCTGAGGGTGTATCAACCTGTTGATCTTCAAATTCCGGATCGGAATCCTCAGTGGTGAAGGTTGAGAAATCACTCCATTCGGACCACAACTGACCCATGGCATCCTGGTATCTGACTCTCCATTGATATGAAGTGGACTTCTTCAAAATACCCCATAGGATTTGAGTCTTTGTAAAGGAGGTGTTCGGGTCCAGATCCTTTTGTTCAGGCCCGATCGTCAGATCATAGATGGGTGGATCTTCTTCAGTTTGACCGGAGAGGAAGATCTGCCATTGGGATGCCCTGTGCGTATCTCCCTGATCCTGGTCGGAGAATCCGGAGGCAATCAAGACCGGTTCAAAACCTTCGTTATCCTTTAGATTTTCAGGAGAAGTACATGAGGGTTGCTCAGGTTTCTTCAGACCGGTCCCCTGGATAGCAAAATTGTATGGATTTTCATTCTCATCATTATTCGAAATAGTGATGGTTGCTGTAAACACCCCGCTTTCATCGGGATTGAATTCAATTGCGAATGTGGTACTATGATTGGGATCGATTGACAAAGAGGGTTGTGCTGTGACAGAGAAGCTGTCAGCATGAGGGCCGGTGATTTCTACACCCTCCAGTTCGAGATTCGAAATGCCTAGATTCCGGATGGTGAAGGTTCGGGTCTTGGTTCCGCCATCCACATCCACGATCCCGAAATAGGTTCCGTCAGGGGAATCATCTCCCGTTCCTAAACCAGTTCCGCCGCCGGAGTCCGGGGTATCGTCACCGTCTGCTATGGTGATGCCATTGCCCTGGATTGTGATTTCGGGCGCAGATTCGCTGTATACAGTGACATTGGCATCTGAGGTATTAGTGTCAAGATAATGGCCCAGCGGATCCGAGAGCTCAAACACAGTAATGCCAATAGTTCCAGTTCCGGCAGTATTCAATGCCTTCCAGTGGATGATCAGAAATTCCAGATTGCTTCCCGGTCCTGTGCCCTCTGGATAAATCCCATCCACGGGTAATATACCTTCGGAATAATTTGGATTTGAGTATGCCAGAAAACCGTCCTTACCGGCTTCCACAACTATATTAGGGTCCATGTCAGGATCTGGTGCGATCAGATTTCCATCAAAGGTAATCTCAAACCAGTAGGCACCGATTTTGCTGTTACTATCGATATAGACTGTGGTGGTAAAGGTATCATTGATATTCACTGAGATATCGGCCGGCTCCAACCTAATATGTGCCGTGGAAGCAAATGCGGTTTGATAGGCAAAAAATGCGACAATCGTTAAAAGGATAAAAGTAAAAACCTTAGCCCTTACCATAAATCATGCTCCCTTTTTTCCCATCTTTTTCAGCTTCATCAACATCTCCTGCACTTGCATTAAAATCATGTATAATTAATTCTAACATATTTATACTAAATTGCAATTAATTCAATACTTAGTGCTTTATTTCATAATTACAATGACGTATTTCCAACAATTTTAAGTGAACCATTATTAAAGTCATTGCGAGCGAAGCGAAGCAATCTCAATGCCTTATGCAAGGGAGATTGCCATGTCGCTGCGCTTTTCGCAATGACATTTTTGGGATTTTTCGAGGCCATCAACTCTGATATCAATGCCTTGGCGGAACCGGGCCGCCAGGGTCCACAATGATGCCGTTTGAAACAAAGTCACAATCACCTTCCGCACCATCCCGGACCGTGACTTCAACGAGGGTATAACCCATGACAGGTTTATAAGTAAAAGTGGCATTTTTATGTTCATGCCATCCGGACTGAAGATCGAATTTCCACCATTTTCCCCCTTCATAATTGCCTGGAATATAGAATGATATTGATATGCTTTCCCCAGGGGATAGAGCTTCTATTCTGAAGGAGAAGACACCAATGGGGAAATCACCGGGACGGCCTTTTGCAGGAAGGTTTTCCGGATTAACGGATTTCACCAGAATCCTTTCCTTTTCACAGGCAAATATGACTGTGGCATTCTTCGTATTCTCACATGAAATGGCCCCCCTGACAGTCCCTTTCATATCGGGTTCCTTAAAACCGGATGGCGGATCAACCTGTTGCTTATGATGCTCCGGATCGGAATCAGGAGTGGTGAAGGTTGAGAGATCACTCCATTCCGACCACCACGGACCCATGAAATCCTGGTATCTGACCCTCCATTGATATGAAGTCGAAGGCTTCAAGATGCCCCAAAGGATTTGGACCTTTGTGAAAGAGGTGTTCGGGTCCGTTTCCCTTTGTTCAGGCCCGATCGTCAGATCATAAATGGGTGGACCCTCTTCAATCTGACCGGTCAGGAAGATCTGCCATTGTGATGCCCTCTGCGTATCTCCCTGATCCCGGTCGGAGAATCCGGAAGCAATCAAGACCGGTTCAAAGACTTCAATCTTTTTCAGATCTTCAGGAGAAATCAATGAGGGCCTTTCAGGCTTCTTCAGTCCTGTACCCCGGATATCAAAATTGTAAGGGTCTTCATTCTCATCATTATTCGCAATAGTGATAGTTGCTGTAAATACTCCGCTTTCATCGGGATTGAAGTCAATTGCAAATGAGGTCCTATTATTGGGATCAACCGATAAGGATGGCTCAACTGTTACAGAGAAACTGTCAGCATGAGGGCCTGTGATGTCAACCAGAGGCATACCATCCAGTTCAAGATCCGAAGTGCCGAGATTCTGGATTGTAAAGGTTCGGGTCTTGCTTCCGACGTCCACATCCACGATCCCAAGATCTGTTCCATCATCGGCATCCGGGGTATTGTCCCCATCGGCTATGGTGGTGCCATTGCCCAGGATTGTGATTTCGGGCGCGGGTATCTCCCCGGCACCCTGAATGCTGAAATCATAAGGGTCTGCATTACCGTCATTGCTGGCAATACGGATCGAGGCAGTTCTTGATCCTTCCGCACCTGGGGTGAATTCTATCCGGAAGGTTGTGGACCCATAGGGTGATATAGGGGATGAAGGCGGAAGGGTGACCGAGAAATCCTCAGCATGTGTGCCGGAGATTTGAACTGTGGGTGTCCCAGTCAATTCCAGGTCTGCGGTTCCGGAATTCCAGATGGTGAATTCCCGGGTCTTGGAATCGATACCCAGCAGAACGCTTCCAAAATCGGTTCCATCACCGGCATCCGGGGTATTGTCCCCATCGGCTATGGTGATGTCATTGCCCAGGATTGTGATCTCCGGCGCGGGCTCAATTTGGCCGGTCCCCTGAATTACAAAATCATATAATTTTTCATTACCCTCATTGCTGGTAATACTGATCGAGGCAGTTCGTAATCCTTCCGCACCTGGGGTGAATTCTATCCGGAAGGTTGTGGGCTCATCGGATGAGACCTGGGAGGAAGGCTGGATGACCGAGAAATCATTCGCGTGTGTGCCTGAGACTTGAACCCCGGGCGTTCCGCTGGATTCCGGATCTCCGGTTCCCATGTTTGGTATCGTGAATTCCCTGGTCTTCGAATCCTTGCCAACCAGAACGCTCCCAAAGTCTGTTCCATCAATGGAGTCCGGGGTATTGTCTCCGCCGGATTTGGCCTGGATATCGATTCCCGGCACTAATGGAGCGGACAGAACAGTGACGAAGGCCGCTGAGGTATTCACACTGTCAAAGGTCTTGCCAACCTCATCTGTGAGGGTGTCCAC